>CADDZP010000020.1 GCA_902812475.1 Actinomycetota bacterium
TGCTCGAGTGCCCGTCGGCCGGCAGCGGTGAGGGTGATCTTGACGGCGCGACGGTCGGCGCAGTCGGCCGTGCGCTTGAGGTAACCGCGTTCGACCAGCCCGTCGACGACGGCCGTCACCGTCGGCTTGCCGACGGCCAGCCGCTCAGCCAGCTGGGACGCCCGCTCGCCTCCCTCGTCGATGAAGGCCAGGACCCGGAACTGAGCGAGTGAAAGGTCGCCGGCGCCGCGCTCCAGGAGCCGGGTGAGGCGAACGAGCGTACGAACATGCGGATCGGCCATCTGCCGACTCCAACATAGTTCGGTTGTCGAACTATTCCGTCAGCTGGCCAGCGGGTCGTGCGTGTCCGGGTAGTCGGGGTCGTCGAAGAGGGCGCCGGCCACGCGGTCGAGCGAGCCGTAGAACGCCGTCCCGATGAGGGCGAGCACACGCCTGAACATGCCCATAGCAACGTCGACGCGGTTCATTTGCGTCCGCAAAGAGTGCGACTTCGGTCACATCTCGCTATCGCTGGATCGTTCGCGTGAGCGAGACAAAACCAGCGGAAGCGGGCGATGCCGGCGGGCGAGCCATGCGGCGAGGAGCACGGTGATGCCCCACAGCAGCCGACGCTCGTCGGCGCCCGTCGCCGGCAACCGTCCGCTGCCATTGGTCGTGGCGCTGGCTGCGTGTTCGCCGAGCACATCGGTGCTCGCTGCCGATCGGGCCACGTAGTTGTGCAGCTCGAAGGGCTTCGACGGTGGCGTCGATCCGTCGCCGAACGAGAGCCACACCCGGCTGCGCGGGGTCTCGCCCACGCCGGGGACGGCCCAGTTGCAGACGCCGTCGGGGAAGGCCAGGCGGAGGGCAGCCAGGTCGGCGGGTGTGACCGACGAGGGGTAGTCGGCCGCGTCGATCGGCTTCAGCGAGCACTTGAGCACGTCTTCGGTGCGCGGTCCGCCGGCGGCGACGCGCGGTGTGCCGTCGACGAGCGAGTCACACGGCGCCGTGCCCGACACGCCGACGGCGCGGGGAAGCGTGCACCGATCCGAGGCGCTGGCTGGTCGGGCAGCGGCGACGGCAGCCGACCGATCGCTGTCGTTCGCGCCCGAGCCGCGTGTGTCGAGCGCACTCAACCACTGCTCGAGCGGAGCGAAGGCGTCGTCGGGAGACGGTTCGCCCTGCCACAGGGCCTGGCTGGCGTGGCCGCCGAGATGGGCGTCCATCCGGGCCCGGGCGGCGAACGGCCGGAGATCGTCGTGCACGTCGACATCGGGGACCAGGTCGAGGTTCGGGTGGTTGTCGATGATCGCCGTCTGGTTCAACGCGCCTCGCCCCGTGACCCGGCCGGTGTCGTAGGCGATGCGGGCGACGTCGGGTTCCATGGCCATGCGCTGGGGCACCGGGTTGCCGTCGATGTCGACGCCGCCGACCGCGGTGTTCAAGGACACGAAATCGGCAGCGCTGATGGCGCCGCTGCGCAGGGCCTGCAGCCCGTACTGCACGCCGGTGTTGTCGAGCGGTCGGCGGGCGAAGCCGGTCGCCGGGTCTCGGCCCCAGATGTTCACTTGGTCGTCCTGTAGCGCGCACCGCACACCACCCGGGTTCCTCTTCGCGTCGTAGACATCGGAAGCGGGGACGGTCGGATCGCAGTGCTTCGGGTCGACCAGGTTGGCGTACTGGGATGCCCAGTCGGCGCAGACCTGGCCGGTGCGGAAGCCAGTCACGGCCTCCTGCTTCGGTTCCGTCCACCGCAGCGGGTCGTTGCGGAAGACACGTTCGAGGAGGAGGCAGTCGGCGTCGGTGACGAACGTCGTCTCCATGTCGGGGAAGCTGATGATGGCGTTGCCGCCGTCGAGAAGCCCGGGGTAGTTGTTCGCCGCCGTGTACTGCTGGATGGCACCGCCCGACGCGCCGGCGCCGATGGTGTGGACGAGCGGTCCGTATGTCTTTGCGATGTGCTCTTTGACCATCATCAGCGTCTCGGCGGAGACGACCTCGTTGCACTCGACGCCGAGGATCGTGAGCGTCGAGTGGGCGGTCATGTAGCCCTTGCCGATCTCGCTCGGCAGGTCGAGGAACGGGGCGAAGGCGTTGTCGTAGGGATTGCCGGTCGGCGACACCTGGCCCACGGCGTTGTCTGCGGCGTTGACGCCCTGGTGGTGGCCGGTCGCGCAGCTCTCTCCGAAGGAGTAGACGAGACGGCGGTTCCATGCCGGCGACGGCGTGTACGGCGCGCCTGCGGGCCGGGCGTGCGGATCGTCGAGGACAGCGACACGCGTGACCGAGCGGTTGATCACCGAGGATTCGACGCGCACGACGAAGGGGACGGTGTGGCCCTCCATCGTCGTCGTGTTCGCCGTGTCCGGCGGGTAGGGCGAAGCCGGATCGGAGAGCCGGTTGAAGCGACCGGTGACGGCCGAGCGGGCGTACCAGTCGACGTGGGTCGGCGCCGAGCAGTCGGCGTCGAGAGGCTTGCCGAGACCGTTCGCAACGGTCTCGCAGACGAACGGCGTCTGGTGAGGACCCGAGATGACCGGCCCGGTGATGGGATGGTCGACGACCTCGAGCGTCGCCTTGCGCGCGCCCGACGTCGCCGTGATGTGGTTCTTGCCGAGGCGCAGGCCGCTGATCACGCCTCCCACCACGCCGTCCCGTACGGGCGAAAGCGACGACGTGACGTCGATGCCGTCCCGGTCGACGTTCAACGGATCGCCCGGCTGCAGGCCCCGCACCTCGACACGAGCGCTCTCGCCGGTCACCGTCGAGGGCAGGCTTGACACGACCGCCACTTCGATCTGGCCCGGCGCCAGCGGTGGCGTCCCGCCGAACCATGACGCCGGGACGGTCGTCGACTGCCCGCCTGCGTCTGCCTGGGCGGCGGGCACGGACGCGGCGGCAACGAGGAGAGCCGCCGCGACCAACCCCAGGCGTCGACCCATGCCCGGAGGATTCGTCCTCGGCGCACCGGAAACCTCCCGTGCCCTGGGAGTACCGTCTCGGCGTGAGCGCTCGATTCGGCCCCATCGACTTCGACGACTTCCACACCGTCGAGTTGCCCGAACGGCTGGCGGCAGGGAACGGCAAGCTGGCCGCGGGCCATCTGGCCCGGTGCCGCCCGATCGCCTTCAGGCTGGAGGACGGCCGCGCCTACACCTACGCGCCGGCGCCCGACGGAATCGAGCTCTCACCCGGCGCCGACGAGGCCCAGACCGTCGTCGAGATGACCTACGAGGATTGGTGCGACTTCGTGTGGGAGCTGAAAACATGCTTCGCCCTCCTCTACGCCGACCGAATCAAGATCCCGACAGGCGGGTTCGGGCAACTCTCTCGCTGGGAGCCCGCCCTGAGGGCGGCCTTCGACGGCCAGCCCGTCTACGACTACGCCAATCCGGTGCCCGTCGCCGAAGATCTGTCGACCACGTTCACCCTCGACGACAGCGACGACGACATCCGCCGGTTCCTCGACGCGGCCGGATTCGTCCACCTGAAGGGCGTCTTCAATGACGACGAGATCGAGGCCCTACGCGCTGCTGTCGAGACGGCCGTCGCCGAGGCGCGGCCCGACGACCACCGATCGTGGTGGACGACCGTCGATGGCGCCGAGGTTTGCAACCGGGTCAACTACCTCAACCTGCAGTCCGACGCTGTCGCCGCCTTGAGCGACGATCCTCGCCTCGAGCGCATCGGTGCGCTCGGCGGGGAGCTGCGTGACGCCGCCGATCGCCTCGACGGCCACAACGTTGTCATCAAGGTGCCCGGGGCGGAGACGGGCCTGGCCGACCTGCCGTGGCACCGCGACTGCGGCATGGGCGGGCACCCGGTGAAATGCCCGCTGCTCAACGTCGGCATCCAGCTCGACGCCGCCACACCCGCCAGCGGGCAGCTCCACATGATCGCCGGCTCGCACCTGGGCACGTCGATGCTGCCCTCCGACGAGGATGTCGCCGGCCTGCCCACGATCGCCATCGAGACAGAGCCAGGCGACGTCACCGCGCACTGGGGCCACACTCTCCACGCGGCACCGCCGCCAGGCGACCGCAGCGCCGCTGGCCGGCGGGCCATCTACGTCACATATGTCAACCCGCTGACGTTCGAGATGGTCGGCGCCGGACAGGGCTACAACGACGTGCTGTTCACGCGCAGCTCCGGCCGCGTGCGCCACGCCAAAGAGTTCACGTCCTAGACAGCGGCCTAGGCCGAGCGCAGGGCGGTGACGGTCATCTGGATCTGGTCGCCGGCGGTGGGGTCGGGCGACCAGGCGCCCGTTGGCGCCGTCCACCTCTGACCCAGGTACGAGACGCTGGCGATCTTGAACTGGGGGGCGTGGCCGATGAGCCACGAGCTGACCGTCCAGCCTCGGCCTGGCGGCAGTGAGACCGACAGGGTGCTCAGTCCCGTCTCGGTGGCGAGCGCCTGCTGTAGGCCGACGGCGGGCGCGCCTGCCGGGAACGTGACCCTGCACGTGAAGCCGGCCGGCACCTCGCCCGTGAGCGCTTCGGCGAGCACACGGCCTTCGTCCTCGAACTCGGCGTAGCCGTTGGGAAGGGCGCTGCGCTGGACCCGCTGGGCCGCCTCGGTGACGGCCATGACCTCCCAACCCGGTACGCGCGCCAGGCGGCGGTAGAAGGCGGCGGCCGCGTAGTGGGGCGTCATGATCTGCGCCGGTGTGCCCCACCCCTGTGAGGGTCGCTGCTGGAACAGGCCGAGCGAGTCGCGGTCGCCGTAGGACAGGTTGTGCATGCCCGACTCCAGATAGGCGGTCGCCAGGGCGATGGTGACGGCGTGGTCGGGCATCCCGAGGCGCTTGCCCACTGCCGCGATGGTCGTGGCGTTGCGCGCCTGGTCGAGGTCGAGGCCGTATCCCCGCACCCGGCACGGCTTGCCGGCGGCCTTGGGCGGACCGGTCCCGCGCGTGGCGTCCCAGATCAGCAGGCCGGCGCCCACAAGGAGGACGACGAACACGGTTGCCACGACGGCGAGTCGCTTGTTGACGGGCTTGGGCACGGCCCTTCCACCATCGCGTGCCGGGCCCGCTTTCTAGCGGCGGACGAGGTGGAACGTCACCGGCTCACCGAAACCCTTCAAGTTGCCGTCAGGAACGGCGTCGAACGCCAGACGGTCGCCCGCAGCGGCGCGCACCGAGTCGGACACGGCAACGCTCGAAGGCGAAGCAGCGCCGACGAGACGAGAGGCGAGGTTGACCGTCTCGCCGTAGTAGTCGCCGTACAGGGCGATGACCGTCCCGTACGCCAGTCCGACACGGACCGGCTGCGGCGACGTGTCGAGCAGCCGAGTGGCGATCTGACACCCGGCGACGGGGTCTTCGATGACGAACATGGCTTCGTCGCCGATGAGCTTGACCACTCGTCCGCCCGCCGACATCACGACTTCCCAGACGAGCTCCTCGAACTCTCGCACCATGCGGGCCAGTTCCGACACCGAGGCTCTGCGAACGCCCTCGGTCGAACTGACGAGGTCAGCGAAGCCGATCGTGCGGTCGAAGGTCACGGCACTCCGGTCGGGATCCGTCGTCCACAGGTTGTACGACATCGACACGAGCTGGCGCCGGAACACGGCGTTGGCTGCGTCGAGGAACGGCGGCAGCAAGTCGCGGCCGGCCACGACGGTGCTCTCGACGCCCTGCGCCCAGGTCCCTTCGGAGCGTTGGGGCAGTTCGATGTCGACCCGAAAGGCGCTCAGCAGGGCTTCGGCCATTCGCGCCGACGACGACCCCATCACCCGGGCCAACGCGAGCACGGTGTCGGGCTTCATCCAGCCGCTCATCCCCGCGCAGAACCGCAGGGCCTCGGCGACGTCTGGCGTGACTCGCACCGGTCCCTCGGCGGGTAGCCCGAACGCGGCCCAGAGACGTCGTATGAGCGACGGGTCGAAGTCCGACCGGTCGACGAACTCCTCGAGGTCGAGCGTCTCGCCGGGGGGGCGCATCGCCAGATCCAATGCCAGGTCGCCGAGCTTGTAGGGCGCTGCTCGCCTCACCTCGTCGACCGTGGCGCCGAGCTCGAACAGCCGGCGCAGGACCGCCAGCTGATCGACGGCGTCCGGCGCCCCGGGGTCGTACAGACCGAGGCGCTCGAGGTCGGCTTCGTCCGGCGCGTCGCTCACGGAGGAATCATGCCGGTTTCGTCGGCCTGCGGGCGGGGGTATCAACGCGTCACGCGCCTCTGGCATGGCCAGGGGCGCCTCCTTTCGTCCTTCCGCTTGTTCATCGACGACCGAAGGAGCGTGCGCATGCTTGCCGCGACCGACGTCGTCGAGCGCATCGCCGACGGGGCCGTCGCCATCCGTCTCGTCGTCCGTACGACGTCGCGCGGCCGCCGGCGCGTCGAGCGTGAGCTCAGGGCACGCGTGAAGGCCGCCCTCGAGAAGAGGAACGTGCGGTTGAAGGCGGTGAACTCTTAGCGGCGCTGCTAGTGGTCGTGGTGGTGATCGTGGGGGCCCTCACGGGGCCCGTCGGCTCTCCTTCAACAGCCCGGTTGGCCGTGGTTCCCGCAACAGCTCGACCGCGTCCTCGCCTTCTCGAGGTTGTTGGCCAGCACCATTCGGAGCTTGGTGGCCAGCGGCGCGTCGTAGGTGCGGAAGTTCTCCCAGGAGATGCGCGGTCCCTGCTCACTCATGGCCGCAACCGTAGGCCCTTCTAGTGTCTGGCGCGGTGGAGCGGGTCCTCAACGATCGCTACGAGCTGCGCCAGCACGCCGCCCGTGGCGGGATGGCCGACGTGTACCACGGGTGGGACCGCCGACTCAGCCGGGAGATCGCCATCAAGGTGCTGCGCCCGGAGCTGTCGGCGGACGACGACTACGTCGATCGCTTCCGTGACGAGGCCCGCACCGCCGCCCGCCTCGTGCACCCCAACATCGTTTCGGTCTACGACACAGGCACCGATCAGACCGACGCCTACATGGTGATGGAGTGGGTCGACGGGCCGACGCTCGCCCAGGTCATCCGTGAGGACGCGCCGCTCTCCGTCGAGCGGGCCTGCCGGATCGGCGCCGAGATCGCCGCCGGCCTGCAGTACGCCCACGAGCAAGGCGTCACCAACAGGGACGTGAAGTCGTCCAACGTGTTGCTGTCCACGACCACGGGCAACGCCAAGGTGACCGACTTCGGCATCGCCAAGGTGCCCGAGCGCTCGACCGTCGAGACGTTGCCCGGTGTGGTCCTCGGCACGCCCGCCTATCTCTCACCCGAGCAGCTGCGGGGCCAACCGGCCGACGCCCGCAGCGACGTCTACGGGCTGGGGGCCGTGCTCTACGAGATGGTCACCGGCCGCAAGCCGTTCGTGGGCGACACGCCGGCCGAGGTGGCGGGCAACGCCCTCCACCGACGCCCGCCCCGCCCGAGCACCATCAACCCACAGGTGCCGCCCGCCTTCGAAGCGATCCTCCAGCGGGCGCTCGCCCGCGACCCCGACGACCGGTACCAGTCGGCCGCCGAGCTGCGCGCCGACCTGCTCGACTGCGAACGGGGCGTCCCCACGCCGGGAATCGACGAGACCGTCGCCTTGGCCGCCGATGCCGACGGCACCCGAGCGTTCACGACGGTGGAGCCGGTTCCGGCCGCGACGCCGCCCCCCAGGCGCCGGCGCACAGCGGAAGCGTGGCTCATCGGCGTCGTGCTCGCTCTTGCCGTGCTCGCCGTCGTCATCGCCCTGCTGGCCAGCAACCGGAACAGCAAGACCCCGACGACGACCGTGCCGACGACCACTCCGACGACGGCCACAACGCTGGCGCCGACGACCATCCGTACCGTCCCCCGGACGACGCGCCCGCTCACCGTCCCGACGACCGAGACGCCTACTGTGCCGCCCACGCAGACGCCCACAACGTTCCCAACGCCGACCTTCACGTTCCCGACCACGCCGACGCCGACGAGCTGATGCTCACCAGCCTGGCCCACACCGCCGTCTGCGTCCCCGACGTCGAGGAGGCCGTGCGCTGGTACGAATCGGTGCTTGGGCTCACGGTCATCTGGTCGCCCGTTCTGATGGAGAACGACGACATCGAGCGGGACATGGGCGAGCTGATCCCGGCACCGGTCGCCGTCAAAGCCGCCATCCTCGGCGTCGGCGACGGCGGTGCCAGCGGCGACCGTGTGCTCGAGGTGATCCAGTACCCGCACGCCCCGGGCCGGGCCAAGCCCGCCGACGCCACGCTCACCGACCACGGCTGGAGCCACGTGGGCCTCGTCTGCGACGACATCGACGCCACCCGCGCCGACCTCGAGGCCAAGGGCGTCCGCTTCCTCACCGAGGGCGTCGCCGACATCGTCGGTCTGCGCACGACGTGGTTCGAGGACCCGTGGCGCAACGTCTTCATCCTCATGGAGAAGCGCCACCCCGAGAAGGCGTACTACAACCAGTACTGACGTGATCGGCAAAGCGGCTCGCGGGACGGCGGCGGTAGCCGTACTCGGCGTGATGCTCAGCGCCTGCTCGTCGCAGGCCACCAGGCTGCCGTTGACACGCGCCGCGGGTGCAGACTCGCAGGCCGCGCCCGAGCAGGGCGACAAGACCACCGCGCTCGCAGCCGTGCATACCCTCGGGCCGCTCGACCAACACTTCGTCGCCGACGTCCTCGTGCGGACGCCGGCGCCAATGCCGGCGGCCCAGATGCAGAAGGTGGCGGGCATCGTCCCGCCCGGACGGGCCGCGACCCTGCGCACGGGAACGCTGCCGCTCGCTGCGCCGTCCCAGACCGGTGACGTCGCCGTCGCCGGCGTCGACCCGGCGGTGTTCCGCCGCTTCACGCCCCAGAACACGGCAGAGGTCACCGGCGTGTGGGACAACATCGCCAGGGGATACGTGGCCCTGTCGTACGACGCGGCCAGGCGCTTCGGCGTCCCCCTCGGCGGCACAGTGACACTCGGCGGACTGCGCCTCGACGTCGGCGCCCTCGCCGACACCGGACTCCCCGACGTCGACGCCATCGTGTCCAACGACCTTGCCGACCGCCTGCGCCTGCCGGCACCCAACGGCCTCGTGCTGTCAGGCGGCAACGACGACCCGACGCCGCTCGTGCTCGACGTCCGCAAGATGGTCGCCAATGACGCCCGCGTCGACATGCTGCGACCGCCGGCCGAACGCATGTCGTTCTTCAACGTCGCCGACGCTCGGCGCAGGCTGGGGACGCTGACCTACCAGGTGATGCCCGACGGCAAGGTCGTCGTCGACCCGCAGTGGGTCGCCCAGAACATCGTCACCGAGACCGTGCCGATCATCGGGCGCATGACGTGCCACAAGGCGATCTTCCCGCAGCTGATCAAGGCCCTGACCGAGATCCAGGCCAACGGTCTGGCCGACAAGATCCATCCCGAGCAGTACGAGGGTTGCTACTACCCCAAGCTCATCGAGGACAGCGACCACCTCTCGATGCACGCGTGGGGTCTGGCGTTCGACCTCAACACCGCGACCAACCAGCGCCTCACCCACGGCGACATGGATCCCGGCGTCGTGGCCATCTTCAAGAAGTGGGGCTTCCGTTGGGGCGGCGACTGGAAGGACACGCCCGACCCCATGCACTTCGAGCTGGCGGCGCTGCTCGACGTGTAGATGCCCTGACGCGTTCTTGGCGCAGAAATGTGCGGAGATCGCACATTTCTGCGCCAAGAAGCGCTGTGGCCGTGAGAGCGCTGTCGCCTCTGGGTGCGCTGTCAGTCGCGGCCAGAGTGGCCGGAGTGGCGACCGCCGTGGTCAGAGCTACCGCCATGGTCGGAGCCGGACTGCGAGCTGCCCGGGCCGCTGTTGTTGGTGGCCTGGGCGTTGCCGTGTTCCTGTTCGGGCGCCTCGTTCTCGTTCTCGTTCTCGGTCGTCGCGGGCTGGCCGGTGGGGCAGTCGTGGGCGGCCTGGCTGACCGCCTGGCCGTGGCCCGGGCCCGGCGGCGTGTCGTGGGCGACGCCCGAGACGCAGGCGCCGTGGTTGTCGCGGCCGGGTTCGGTGGTGGTCGTGGCACCGCTGCCCGGCGCCGCCGTGGTGCTCGTCGTCGGGGCTTCGGTGGTGACCGTCGTCGAGGTCGAGCTGTCGTCGATCGACGTGGTCGTGCTCTGGTCGACCGACGTGGTGGTGCTCTGGTCGATCGACGTCGAGGTCCCGTCCTGACTCACGGCCGGGCGGGGGCCCGACTCGGTGGCGGCAAACGCGACGCCACCGGCGAGCAGCACGGTGGCGGCCACTCCGGCGACAACTTTGGCTCGCATGAGCTTGTCGATCACGTACGTCCTCCAGGGGGTTGCGGCGCTTCGGGGTTCACCCTCTGTATCGACCACACACTGTCCGTGTCACACAACCCGTCGTGAAAAAGCCATGATGAGGCGATGCCCGCCCGCCCTCTGCGCTGCGTGACGTGCGGAGACGGACCGACGCTGGTCATCCTCCACGGCTACGCCATGCAACCCGAGACGTACCTGCCCCTGGCCCGCCGCCTCGCCGACCGGGCGCGCGTCGTGATCCCCTCGATCTTCGCCCTGCCCGAGCGGTGGAGCTTCGACCACGCCGTCGAATGTCTCGAGCTCACGCTCGAGGACCAGGACATCGACCGTATGAGCATGTTGGGCCATTCGTTCGGGGGCGGGCTCGAACTGGCCCTCGCCGCCCGCCACTCCGACCGCGTCGTGGAGTGCGTCTTCAGCGACACCCTCGCCGATCGCCGCGAGTTCCGCCTGGCCGAGGAGGCCCTGCGCAACCCGCCCCGCCTGCTCCGGATGGCGAGCGTGCCGGCCGCCGAGGCGTTCTTCAAATCGGTCATCACCCATCCCGTGCAGCTGATGCGGGCCGCCTGGTGGGGATTCACCAGCGACCGGACCGACGACATCAAGACCATCGTCGAGGCCGGCATCCCCTGCCACGTCATGTGGGCGTCGCGGGACAGCATCCTCCTGCGCGCCGACGGCGAGGACTTCGCGAGCGACCTCCACGCCACGTTCACCGTCGCCGGGTCGACGGGCGAGTACGGCCACGTCGATCACGACTGGATGTTCGACGACCCCGAGCTCTTCGAAGCGCACCTCGACGAGCTCGGCCTCCAGGTCCTCTCCGAGGGTGCCGCCTAGGTGAGCGATCTCGAGCCCATCCCCGCCGCGACCGTCGTGCTGGCGCGCGATGGCAGCGACGGCATCGAGGTGCTGATGCTTCGGCGCAGCTCGCGTGGCGCCTTCGGCGGCATGTGGGTGTTCCCGGGCGGACGGGTCGAGAACGAGGACATCCACACCGACGACGGCGAGGACGAGCTCGCCGCCGCCCGGCGGGCCGCCGTGCGAGAGGCCGCCGAGGAGGCGGCCGCCGTTCTCGACGAGGCGTCGCTCGTCACGTTCTCCCACTGGCTGCCGCCGCCGGTCGCGCCCAAGCGCTTCTCGACGTGGTTCTTCCTGTCCCCCGCCCCCGAGGCCCTACAGGTCGAGGTCGACAACCAGGAGATCCACGACCACGAGTGGCTCCGCCCCGCTGAGGCCATTGCCCGCCGGGACAACGGTGAGGTCGAACTGGCGCCGCCGACATGGGTCACGCTGTGGCGCCTGTCGGGCGCGGAGACCGTTGCCGACGCCGTACGCCTGGCCGAGGCCAGCGAGCCGCAGCGCTTCGAGACACACATGTATTTCCCCGACGGTGTCCCCGTCGCCGTATGGCACGACGACGTGGCCTACGACACCGGTCACCTGCACGCCCACGGGCGCCGCAACCGTCTTTGGATGCTTCCGGACGGGTGGCGCTACGAGGTCGACGTCTGATGGAGCTGCGCGACCGCGTCGCCGTCGTGACCGGCGGGGCCAGCGGCATCGGCGCCGCCACGGTGTCGCTCTTGCGCGCCATGGGCTCAACCGTGGCGTGCGTCGACCTGCAGCCCTCGCCCGAGGCCGACCTCACCATTGAGGCCGACGTCGGCGACGAGGAGCAGATGATCGAGGCGGTGCACCGCGTCCAAGAGGAGCTCGGCCTGCTCAAGCTGGCGGTCCTCAACGCCGGCGTCGGCAGCTTCAGCCCCATCCGATCGATGTCCTTGGACGAGTGGGACCGCGTGCACCGGGTCAACGTGCGCGCTGCCCTGATCGGTTTGCGGGCGTGCGCCGAGGCCATGACCGACGGCGGCGCCATCGTGGCCGTATCGTCGATCTCCGGCTTCACGGTCGAGCGGGGCCTGGCCGCCTACTCGACTTCGAAGGCCGCCCTCTCCCAGCTGGTGCGCGTGGCAGCGCGGGAGCTCGGTCCTCGCATCACCGTCAACGCCGTGGCGCCGGGCACGACCGAGACGCCGCTGTTCTCGGTCACCGCCGAGCTGCCCGGCTACCAGCAGCGGGCTGCCGCCCGGACGGCCCTCGGCCGCCTGGGCCGACCCATCGACATCGCCGCCGCCGTCGTGTCCCTGCTCAGCCTGGACTGGGTCACCGGTCAGGTCCTGGTGGCCGACGGTGGCCTCTCGCTCTACAGCCCTATCGACCCCATGGAGGCGCTCGAACGATGAACGATCCGACGGCGAGCGACGCGAGCCGGCGTCGTTCAGCACTGAGCATCGCCCAAGGCGGCACCATTGGCGGCGGTAGCCGATGAGCACGCACCGGATTCACCATGCCGCCGTCGTCGTGGCCGACGTCGAGGCCAGCATGCGCTTCTGGCGTGACGGCCTCGGGTTCGAGCTGCTGATGGACGAGGTCTTCGAGGGGGACTGGAAGACGCTGTTCGGCATCGACGCCACCAAGGTCCGCTCGGTGATGCTCGGCGACCGGAACCAGCCGGGGTCGGGGATCGTCGAGTTCGTGCAGTTCATCGGCGCCGACGTCCCGCCCGGGTTCGAGCTGCTCTCGATCTTCGTGGGCGACGTCGACGCCGTGCTCGCCCAGCTCGGTGACGACGCCACGGAGCTGCGCCGGATCGAGGTGCCGTCGCCTGACGGCCCGGTGCCGATGGTGACGGTGCGTGACCCCGACGGCGTCCTTGTCGAGATCATCGGCCGCCGGCGGCGGGGGTAGCCCTCAGGCGGCGTTGGAGTGGTCGTTCGGCGCCGGTGCGGCCGTCGAGCCGTGCAGGACCCACACCGTGCCGGCGGGCCACCACAGGACGAGGGCCTGCATCAGGTCGTCCTCGGCGGTGAGCCAGAGGGGGAGGCCGTCGCAGGGCTGGAGTGTCGGGAGGTAGAACAATTCGCGCCCTTCTGCTCAAGTTTCGGCACGTACGGCCGGAAACCTGAGCGGAGGTCAGGCGCTGCGCGTGTTGGCGGCGATGTCCCAGGGGTCGAAGCGGCGGCGGGATTGCCAGCGATGCCGCTCGTCGCCACGGCGGAGCACCTCGTCCAGCAGGCTGAGGGCGGTGCGGGTGACCTCGTCGTTGGGCTGGGCCATCACCAACCCCATGGCTCGCACGCGGGCCGCTTCGACGGCGCTGCGATCGTGCTGGGCCAGCGCCATCAGCTCGGCGACAGCCTCGGCGTGCTCGCAGTCGCCGAGGGAGACGTCGACCGCGTGTTCGAAGACAAGTCGCATCGTGGCTGTCTCAGCCGTGCGCACCATGCCAGCCAAAGGTCCCCATTCTCCGCTTTGCTCCCTGCCATATCGGCACGCGCGCTGGAGAACTTGAGGACAAATTGGGGAACTTTTCCGGCCCGGGTAGGCACGAGGAATGGCCACCCCTCCCGAGGCGTTGGTGCGCGACATGCAACTAGCCGAGGCTCCAGCTCGACCGCGCTCCCAACCGGGGGCGCAGGCCGCTCCCGCCGATCCCCGGCGGTGGTGGACGCTCTCGGTCCTCTGCCTCAGCCTCCTCATGGTGGTGGTCGGCAACACGGCCCTCAACGTCGCCATCCCGACCCTCGTGCGCGACATCCACGCCACCGACACCCAGCTCCAGTGGATCGTCGACGCCTACAGCCTCGTGTTCGCCGGTCTCCTGCTCACCTGCGGCGCCCTCGGTGACCGCTTCGGA
This sequence comes from Actinomycetota bacterium, assembly GCA_902812475.1. Lineage (GTDB taxonomy): Bacteria > Actinomycetota > Acidimicrobiia > Acidimicrobiales > AC-14 > CADDZP01. The sequence goes on from CADDZP010000020.1 coordinate 13,907, forward strand.
CGCAAGGGCGCGCTCACCATCGGCCTGTGCGTGTTCGGCACGGGATCGTTCCTGGCCGGCATCAGCGACACGCCCAATCAGCTGATCATCTGCCGGGCGATCATGGGCATGGGCGGCGCGTTCGTCATGCCGGCCACGCTGTCCATCCTCACGAACGTCTTCCCGGTGCACGAGCGGGCGCGGGCGATCGCCATCTGGGCCGGCGTGGCAGGCGCGGGCGGCGCTATCGGCCCCATCACCAGCGGCTACCTGCTCGCCCACTTCCACTGGGGCTCGGTCTTCTTCATCAACCTGCCGGTCGTCGCCGTCGCCCTCATCGGCGGCAAGTTCCTCGTGCCGACGTCGCGGGATCCCAACCGGATTCCCTTGGACCCGGTGGGGTCGGTACTCACGATCGTCGGGCTGGCGTCACTGCTCTACGGGATCATCGAGGCGCCCATCCGCGGTTGGTCGGACGCCCGCACGATCGCTGCGTTCGTGTTCGCCGTGGTCGTGCTCTCACAGTTCGCCATGTGGGAGTGGCGCAACCCGCATCCCATGCTCGACCTCAACTTCTTCAAGCGGAAGCGCTTCACCGGGGGCGCCACGGCAATCACACTCGTGTTCTTCGGCTTGTTCGGCATGTTCTTCCTCATCACTCAGTACCTCCAGTTCGTCCATGGGTGGACGCCACTTGGCGCGGGCGTGCGCCTCTTGCCGTTCGCCATCGTGATGGGGGCCGTCGCGCCGATGAGCGCGCGCATCGCCGAGCGCATCGGCACCAAGACCACGGTTGCCGCCGGACTGGCGATTGCCGCTGTCGGCTTGGTCATCGCGTCCCGCCTCCAGGTCAGCTCGGGGTACGGCCTCCTCGCGATCGCGTTCGTCGTAATGGCGTTTGGTTTCGCCATGACGATGCCCTCGTCGACGGCATCCATCCTCTCGTCGCTTCCCATGGGCAAGCAGGGCGTGGGCTCTGCCGTCAACGACACCACCCGCGAGCTGGGCGGCGCCCTGGGCGTGGGCGTGATGGGCAGCATCTTCGCCACCCGCTACACGTCGGCGCTGGGCTCGCTTTCGCACTTCCCGAAGGCGGCGCAGGACGCTGCGAGATCATCGGTCGGCGGCGCCATCGAGGTGGCCCGGAAGGTCGGCGGTCCCGCGGGCGCCGCCTTCGAGCACACGGCGAAGAAGGCGTTCGTCAGCGGCCAGAGCGCGGCCTTCCTGCTCGCCGCCGGGGTCGCCCTGGCTGCGTCGTTCCTCATTTTGCGCATCATGCCGATGCACCTCTCCTACGACTACGAGGCAAACAAAGACGCCGCCGCGGGTGACGAGGAGCTGGCCGCGGAGCTGCGCGAGCTAGGTGCGTTTGAGGGCGCGCAGGGGACGGACGAGGCCGTCGACAACGGACATGATGGCCGTGGCCGGGGCGAGCGCGCTCGGGCTGGGGCCGGCTCCGTCCATCGCTGAGAGCGACACCACCTCGACAGGCTGGGCCAGGCCGCGGACGTGCAGCGGCCGGCGGGGTTTGGACTCCACCCACTCGGGGAGCACCAGCGCGTCGCATGCGGCGAGGATCGTGCCCGCCTCGGCGCGGTCGCACAGCCGGGCTGCCGTGTTGACCGCCTTGCCGACGTAGTCGTCGCCCTCGAGGATGATCACCGGGCCGGTGGCGATCCCGGCCCGCATCTGAAGTTCACCGACTTCGGCCATCTGGTTGCACACGGCGACGACGGCGGCAACCACCGGTTCGACGTCGACGCCGACGAGCATGACGCCGTCGCCGAGCCACTTGTCCACACGCACCCCGAACAGCGGCGCAGCAGCCCGCACGCTGGCGCGCAGCTTCACCAGCTCGGCCACGGCCGCGTCGTCGCCGTGGCTGTCGCTGAAGTCGGTGAAACCGCAGAGGTCGATGAATGCGAAGGTCCGAGTGATCCGCGTCGTAGCTGAGCGGGCCTCCGGGGAGGGAAGGGTCGACATCCGCTCTTCCACCTCCTCGTCTCGAAGTGGTTCTCGGTCTACCCCAGAGATGGCACAGGGACCCAGTTTCGTTCCGGCCATGTGACGGGGTTCATATGGTCCAAATCGACACAGGCACGACTTGGTACGCTCAAGGGTCGGCTCCGGTGGCACGATCTGTCGTTGGTGAGCTCGCGTTTGAACCGACTGGGGCGATTGGCCGCGCGTCATCCGTGGCGAGTGATCGCCGTGTGGGTCCTGGTCGCTGGCGTGCTTGTCGTCGCCGGCACCGTCGCCGGCGGTGAGTTCAACGACAACTACAAGATCCCCGGCGTGCAGTCCCAGGCCGCCATCGACCGCCTGCACACCGACTTTCCGGCCGCCGCCGGATCGACGAACAACCAGATCGTCTTCCACGCCACGTCGGGCACTTTGGCGACGCCGCAGGCACAAGGTGCCATCGCCGCTTCGTTGCAGGCCGTGTCGAAGCTGCCCCACGTCATCGGCGTCGTGCCCCCGACGGCGGGACGCACCGTGCCGGCCGACGCTACGACCGGATTCGCAACCGTCGCCTTCGACGTCGCCGCTGTCGACCTCAAGAACGCCGAGTTCGACCAGCTGACGGCGGCCATGGCGCCCGCCCGCACCGCCGGCGTCGAGGTCGAGTACGGAGGCGATCTCGTGTCGCTCGCCCAAGCGCCGTCGGTGGGAGCGTCCGACAAGATCGGACTGGGCGCAGCGCTCGTCGTCCTGTTGATCGCCTTCGGCTCGGTGATCGCCGCGGGCCTTCCCATCGGCACGGCGATCGTAGGACTGGCGGTCGGGTTGTCCCTCGTGAAGGTCCTCGCCGCCTTCTTCAACGTCCCGTCGGTCACCCCGATCTTGGGGACCATGATCGGCCTCGGCGTGGGGATCGACTACGCGCTGTTCGTCATCACGCGCCACCGCGAGAACCTCACGGAAGGGCTCGACGTCGTCGAGTCGATCGGCCGGACCAACTCCACCGCCGGTCAATCGGTGCTGTTCGCCGGCACGACGGTGGTCATCGCCATCTGCGGGCTGGCCTTGGCCGGCGTGCCTTTCGTCGCCAGCCTGGGCTTCGCCACCGCCGTGGTGGTGGCCGTCGCCGTCAGCGCCGCCCTCACGCTGATGCCCGCGCTCCTTGGCCTTGTCGGACCGCACATCAACAGCTGGGAACTGCCATGGACCAGGCGTCACCAGGCCGAAGCACGCGCCGGCGACGCCTCCCCGACGTTCTGGGCCCGGTGGGCCGACCGCGTCGGGAGCCGCCCGTGGCCGTATCTGGTCGTCAGCCTCGCCGTCCTGTTGGCGCTCGCGGCACCGCTCGTCTCGATACGTCTCGGCCAGACCGATGCGGGAACGCTGCCGAAGTCGTCGACGCAGCGCCGCGCCTACGACCTGCTGTCCCAGGCGTTCGGTCCCGGTTTCAACGGTCCGCTCACGATCGTCGTCGAGCTGCCGTCACCCGGTCAGCAAGCGGTGACATCTCGCCTCCTCCCCGCCATCGGAGCTGACAGCGACGTCGCGACCGTCAGCCCACCCGTTCTCAGTCCCTCGGGGCAGACGGCGGTACTCACCGCCATCCCCAAGACGTCACCGCAAGACGCGGCGACGACGGCTCTCGTGCACCGTCTGCGCGACTCGGTGTTGCCCAAGGCGACGGTCGGCACGGGGGCCACGGCGCTCGTGACCGGATCGACGGCCGTGTTCATCGACCTGTCGGCGCGGATCGCCAGTCGGTTGCCTGTGTTCATCGGAGCCGTCGTGGCCCTCAGCTTCATCCTGCTCATGGTTGTCTTCCGATCGATCCTCGTACCGCTCAAGGCGGCGGTGATGAACGTGCTGTCGATCTGCGCCGCCTACGGCGTCGTCGTCGCCGTGTTCCAGTGGGGATGGGGCAAGGGGCTGGTTGGACTGCAGCAGACGGTGCCGATCGTCAGCTTCGTGCCGATGATGATGTTCGCCATCCTCTTCGGGCTCTCGATGGACTACGAGGTCTTCCTGCTGTCGCGCATCCGCGAGAACTGGATGGCCACTGGCGACAGTCACCGCAGCGTTGTGGGCGGCCTCGCCAGCACGGCGAAGGTCATCACGTCGGCCGCAGTCATCATGGTCAGCGTGTTCGCCAGCTTCCTGCTCGTGAACGATCCGACGGTGAAGATGATCGGGCTTGGCCTGGCCGTCGCCGTGCTGGTCGACGCCACCCTGATTCGCATGGTCCTCGTCCCGGCGACGATGACGCTGCTCGGTGCCGCCAACTGGTGGCTCCCGCGGTCACTCGACCGGGTGCTTCCCCACCTCGACTTCGAGGGCGGAGCGGGCGGAGCGGGCGGAGCGGGCGGAGCGGGCGGAGCGGGCGGCGTGGCACGCCCGCTGCACGCGGCGTCGGCATGGGGCGAGCTGAGCGAGGAGGAGGTCGGTCTCGCCCACCTGCTGGGCGACGGCCTCAGCGTGGACGAGATCGCCGGCCACCTCGGCGTGTCGCACCGCCACGTCGAGGCGAGCATCGACGAGCTCAGCCGCAAGCTCGGCGAGCAGCGCGAAGAGGTAGGCGCCGACGCTCGTCGCCGAGCGCGCCGCTAGCTGGGCGCAACGGGTCTCTGACGGCCATCGTTCTTGGCGCAGAAATGTGCGGATGCCGCACATTTCTGCGCCGAGAAGGGCTTCAGCCGATCTCGGCGATCGACGCCACCTGCCGGACCGAGGTGAGTGCGTCGGGCAGGGCTCTGGCGTGGAGAAGCCCCAAGCGGTTGGTGGTGCGCGTCAGGGCGACGTAGAGGTCGTTGGCGCCGCGGGGCGAGGCGTCGACGATGGCGGCAGGCTCCACGACGACCACCGAGTCGAACTCGAGGCCTTTGACGTCGGCCACGCCGAACACGGCCACCGGCCGGTCCAGGGCGCTGATGCTGTCGGTCGCCACCCGGTCGCCCAGGCCGCGGCGCAGAGCGTCGCCGACGGTGTCGCGCAACCGTTCGGGCACGATGACGGCGATGCGGCCGTCGCCCACGGCCTGCAGCTCGGCTCCCAAGACGCCGCTCGCCACGTCGCCGAGGCCGCGCCCGTCCACCTGGAGTGACCACGGCAGGAAGCCGCTGCTGCGCATGGCGCTCGGCGCTTCCAGACCAGGGTCGACCTCGGCCAGCAGGCGAGCGGCCAGGGTCATCGCCTCCTCGGGCGTGCGGTAGTTGACGGTCAGCTCGGCCACGCGCAGCCGCTCTGTTGCTGCCGGTCCGAGGGCGCCCTCCCAGCCGCGCGCACCCCAGTCGACGCTGCGCTGGGCCCAGTCGCCCACGACGGTCATCGACCGCTGGGGGCACCGGCGCACGAGCGCCCGCCACGCCATGGGCGAGACCTCCTGCGCCTCGTCGACGATGACGTGGCCGTAGGTCCAGCCGCGGTCGGCGCGTGCTCGCTCCTCGATGGTGCGGTCGTCGCGGTCCTCAGCGTCGTCGCGCGCCCCACGCCGTGACCGCTTGCGCTCGATCTCTCCGAGGAGCTCGGCTGCTTCGTCGAGGAGGGGAACATCCGCCGCCGACCACGTCTCGGCCTCGCCCTCGGCGCGCGGGCGGTGGAGGGCGGCGACCTCGGCGTCGGTGAGCACCCCCCGGCCGGCGGCGCGGATCAGCACGCGGGCGCTCCAGAGGTCGCCGAGCAGCTCGGGTGGCGTCAGCTCGGGCCAGAGGCGGTAGGCGACGGCCCGGGACTCCCGGCTGCGCCGCAGGGCGTTGCGCAGC
>CADDZP010000021.1 GCA_902812475.1 Actinomycetota bacterium
GGGCGAGCGTCAGGGCCGCGGCCAGGCCCTTTTCGCGCCACGGCGCTTCGTAGTGGGCCCACACGACTTGGTCGTGGCCTGCGACATCGGCGTAGGCGCGGCCCAACACCGGCTCGAGCGTCTCGACGAGCGCCTCCCGAGCCGCGGCCAGCGCTTCTCCTGCCTCCACCAACTTGGCGTCCCACACGTCGAGCGTGGCCGCAGCGTCGGGCGTCAACCGACCGCCGAGCTGGCGAAGGAGCGTGTTGCGCTGGCGAAGGACGCGGTCGAGGTCGGTCCTGAGGGCGTCGTTCTTGGGATGCAGGGAAACGAGCACGTCGTCGAGGTAGCGCCGTCGCTCGGCGGGCCCGCCCTTGACCAGGACGAGGTCGTCGGGGGAGAACACGCTCACGCGCAACGCTCCCAGCAGCTCCCGAGCCCTGCGCAGCGGCTGGCGGTTGACCGCCACACGCACGCGGCTCGACAGGGGGAGCTCGGCCTCGAGCAGCAGGTCGCGCTGCGCCCGCCTGCCTTCGGCCCGGGCGATGGCGCGGTCAGCGCCTTGTCGCACCATCGCTTCGGTGGGGGCACCCCGGAACGACGACAGCGTCGCCAGGTACCCGACAGCCTCGAGCAAGCTCGTCTTTCCCTCTCCGTTGCCGCCCACGACGACGGTCAGGCCCGGGGCCAGCGCCGTCTCGGCGGTCGTGTAGTTCCGAAAATCGGTCAGCCAGATCCGACTGACGAGCACGCGGTCTGACTACGACACCCGCACGGGCATGAGCAAATACAGGTAATTGGGATTCTCGGTGGAGCGCACCGTTGCCGGCTTCAAGGCGTCGAGTGTCTCGAGTTGGACTTCGTCGCCGGCGATGGCCTCGACCCCGTCGATCAGGAACTCGGGGTTGAAGGCCACGACCATCTCCCCGCCCTCGTACTTGGCCTCGAGCTCCTCCCGAGCCTGGCCGACGTCCTGGGTGACAGCCACCAGCTCGAGACCTTCCGAGCGCAGCGTCAGCCGCACGGGCGTCGCGTCCTTTGCCAGCAGCTTCACGCGGCGGACGGCGTTCAGGAACGGCTCCCTCCCCACGATCAAGCGGTTGGGATAGCTCTGGGGAATGAGCTGCCTGTAGTTCGGGAAGTCGCCCTCGATGAGGCGGGTGGTCAGACGGGTCGTGCCCACCTCGAAGCTGGCCTCGTCGGACGCCAGGCGGAGCGTCACCTGGTCGGCACCGGCGAGCACGCGGTTGAGCTCACTCAGGGCCCGCGACGGGACGAGCACCGTCTGGCCCTCCTGGAGAACACTCGTTCCGGGCAGGTCCCGCACGGCCAACCGGTACGAGTCGGTGGCAACCAAGCGCAGCCCACCGGCCTCGGCCGCCATGAGAACGCCCGTGAGGATCGGCCGGGCCTCGTCCCGACTGGCCGCAGGCACGACCTGGCGCAGGGCATCGGCGAAGTCGGTGGCTGCCAGCGTGACGGCGTCGCCGGTGGGCTGGGGCAGACGGAGGAACTCCTCGGGCGGCAGTACCCGCACGGCGTAGTGAGTCGGGCCGGCGGCGATACGGGCCTCGTTGTCGTCCACCTCGAATGACACCGACCCAGGGTCGAGCCCACGGACGATGTCGGTCGCCAGGCGGGCGGGAATGACGCACACACCGGCGTCGCCACTGGCGATCGGCATTTGGACCTGGATGGTCACGTCGAGGTCGGTACCTGCGAGGTGGAGCTCGTCGCCCACGACTTCGAGCCGTACGCCTGTGAGCGCAGGGAGCGCCGTTCCCCGAGTGGCTGCTGCCCGGCCTGCTGTGGTGATCGCTTCGAGGAGCGCATCGCGCTCGGCACGGAACTTCATCGCTCGCGACCCTCTATGTATTTAGAAGAAGAACAAAGAACGACAAGAACAGTAGGTCCTGTGAATTGGGGATGAACGCACCCCGTCGCAGGTGAGACGGCATATGGCCGTCCCGCCGTCGTCCCCACCCGCACACAGCGGCGAGGAGCACGCGCCGTCGGGCTGTTGGTAACCGGCGCCCGTCCACAGGCGGGGCACACGCCTGTCCTCAACTTGCGCCGCCCTTGATGCGGTGGATCAGTTCGGTCACCTGGTCGTAGATGACGCGGCGTTCCTTCATCTGCGTCGAGATCTTTTCGACGGCATGGATGACCGTCGTGTGGTCACGGCCGCCGAACTCTCGGGCGATGGCGGGATAGCTGAAGTCGGTGAGCTCCCGGAAGACGTACATGCCGATCTGGCGAGCAGTCACGAGCGGCCGGCTGCGGCTCTTCCCCGCCAGCTCCTCGATGCTGAAGCCGAACATCTCCGAAGTGGCGTCGAGGATGCGCCGCGGTGTGATCTGCCGGGGCTCGTTGGGGCTGATGAGGTCGCCGAGCACGCGCTCGGCCAACCCTCTGGTGAGGGGCTCCCGGGTGAGGCTGGCGTACGCCGTCACACGGATGAGGGCGCCCTCGAGCTCGCGGATGTTGTCGGTGATGTTGGTGGCGATGTAGTCGAGGACGTCGTCGGGTACGTGGGTCTGCTCGCCCTCGGCCTTCTTGCGAAGGATGGCGAGGCGGGTCTCGAGCTCAGGCGGCTGGACGTCGGTGATCAGGCCCCACTCGAAGCGGCTGCGCAGGCGCACCTCGAGGGTGGCGATGGCCCGGGGCGGCCGGTCCGAGGACATGACGATCTGGCGGCCGGCCCCGTGGAGGGTGTTGAACGTGTGGAAGAACTCCTCCTGGAGGCCTTCCTTGTTCTCCATGAACTGCACGTCGTCGACGAGAAGGACGTCGCAGTCGCGGTAGCGCCGCTTGAACACCGGCATGGCGTTCGTGCGGATGGCGTCCACGAACTCGTTCATGAACGTCTCGGTGGACACGTAGCGCACACGCATGCCCGGGTAGTTCTCGGCGATGTAGTTGGCGATGGCGTGCAGGAGGTGGGTCTTGCCCAGCCCGGCGGCGCCGTAGATGAACAGCGGGTTGTAGGACTTGGCCGGCGTCTCGGCGACCGACAGGGCGGCGGCGTGGGCGAAGCGGTTGGAGGCGCCGATGACGAAGGCCTCGAAGGTGTAACGGGGATTGACCGGCAGGTCGTCGGCTCGCCGGCCGGGGTCGACGGGCGGCGCCACGGCCGGTGAGGCGGCAGGCCGAAACTCCTCGATGGGGTCGTCGTCGAGGTCGTCGAAATGGCCGTCGGCACCACGGGTTTCGGGGTTCACCTCGAGGCGGACGTCATAGGACGCGCCGCCGACTTCGGCGAGCGTCGCCCGCAGCAGGTCGAGGTACCGGGCTTCGATGCGCTGGCGGGCCAGCACGCTGGGCACGCTCAGCACCAAACAGCTGCCTTCCAGCGCAATCGGTCGGGCCGCGCCGAAGCAGTTCTGCCACGCCCCTTCGGGGACACGCGTACGCAGCACTCCGACACAGGAGTTCCACAGCCGCTCTTCGGACACCACCAGGGTGAACGCCTCCCCGCGAAAATCCCGTCCACAGCACCGTCCACAGATGTGGAAAACGGCGATGCCATGCCGACGTTCCAGGCCTGCGGTGGTGCGACTCTTCGGTTGTCGGGGAAGTAAGAAAACTGGCCCTCCGAAGGTCGCGCTCCGGAGGGCCTGCGCACCGTAGCATCGGCGCCCCCGGCTGGCACAAGGGGCTTGTGGATTCATTTTTTCGTCTACCCTCCCCGTCGGCCCCCGGGAGTGAGTGATGAAGCGCACGTTCCAACCGAACACCCGAAAGCGAGCGAAGAAGCACGGCTTCCGCCATCGCATGTCGACCCGCGCCGGACGGGCGATCCTGCGCGCTCGGCGACAGAAGGGTCGCCACCGGCTCTCGGCGTAGGACGCCGGACGCCCCCGATCTGGCGCATCCGCGACCGCGCCACTTTCGTCGCTCTGCGACGGTCGGAAAAGCGGGTGCGCCGCGGCGCGATCACGGTAACGTGGGCGCCCGGCGACCCCGCCGAGCCTCCACGGGTTGCCTACGCCATCGGCAAACATGTCGGTGGTGCAACGGTGCGCAACCGGGTTCGGCGCCGGCTGCGGGCGATCGTTCGAGATTTGGAGCACCCCCTCGGTCCGGGGGCCTGGCTCATCGGCGCCGCTCCGGAGGTGGCGAACCTGTCATACGGGGAACTGAAGGCGGCGGTGGCCGACGCGGTCGCGGCGCTCGAGGCGCGCAAGTGACGGTTCGCGTGCTGCGCCGCCTGGTGCTGTGGTACCAGGCCGTCACGGCGGCCCAGCCCTCACCGTGCCGGTACTGGCCGACGTGCTCCTCCTACGCCCTCGACGCGCTCGAGCTGCATGGTGCAGCGCGTGGCAGCTGGCTCACGCTGCGTCGTGTGCTGCGGTGTCACCCGTGGGGTGGCTCCGGCGTCGACCCGGTTCCCGAGCGACGGGCGGTCACCCCGTGACAGAGCTTCTGACCTGGGCATATGTGGTGGCGGCGGGATCGGTGCTCGATCCCCTGTACACCGCTCTGGGCTGGATCATCGCCTGGCTCTACGCCCTGCTCCCGTCCTACGGCATCGCCATCATCCTGCTCACCGTGGCCGTGCGGCTGGCGCTGTACCCGCTCACGGTGAAGCAGACGAAGTCGATGCAGGCGATGCAGCGGCTTCAGCCCGAGATCAAGCGGCTTCAGACGAAATACAAGAACGACCGCCAGAAGCTCAACGAAGAGATGATGAAGTTCTACAAGGAGAACAAGGTCAACCCCTTGTCGGGGTGCCTGCCCCTCCTCCTGCAACTGCCGCTCTTCATCGTCCTCTACCGGCTGATCGAGGACCTGACCCGTACGGTCATCGCCGGCGCCATCATCGTCGGCAGCGCAACCGCCGGCACGGCGGCCGCACCGGTGCAGATGGTGTCGACGGGTGCCACCGTCCCCCAGACGGTCGTCACCCAGAACGTCAAGGTGTCCGGCGGCACGATCAAGGGCGGCAAGCTGAACGACTCGGTCACCGCCGACGTGCTCAACGACGGAAAGCTCGTTGGCCAGCTCCAGGGCACGGTCATCGACAACGTCCTCAAGAAGAGCAAGACCGACCCGAAGGCCGAGGTCCTCGATCCGACCGACCACAAGAAGGTGGTCGGCACGATCGAGGGTGCTGCGATCCAGGGCGCCGTCCTGACGGCCCACCCCAAGCACCTCCCCGAGACGAGCCGGCTGGCGAAGGACCTCCGCAAGACGCCGGGGCACATGGACTGGCTGGGCATGGATCTCGCCAAACGGACCAACCAGGGTCACGGCGCCGAGCTCATCGGCATGTACCTGCTGGTCGCTCTCACCGTGGTCACCGGGTACTACCAGCAACGGCAGATGACGGCCCGCACGCCGGCATCGGCGCAGAACCAGCAGATGCAGATGATGGGCAAGATCTTCCCGCTGTTCTTCGGGTTCATCGCCCTCCAGGTGCCAGCCGGGGTCGACCTCTACTTCGTTGTTTCCAACCTTTGGCAGATCGGGCAGCAGGCCATCATCTTCCGCCAGCAGGATGCGGCCGATGCCGCAGCCAAGGGCGGGGGTGGCAAGGGAGGCGGGGCCGCCAAGGTCCCGGCCAAGCCCGTGGCCTCCACTCCGGCCGCCGCCGGCACGCCTGCTGCGCCGGCAAAGACGCAGTCGAATCCGCAGCCGGCGGCGAGAGGCGGGGGGTCGAACCCGTCCAACCGAAACAGACGCCGCCGGCGCCGGCGCAAGGGGAGATGAGCAGTGCAGTGGGTTGAGGTCACCGGGCGTACGGTCGAGGAAGCCAAGGAGGCAGCCCTCGACCAACTCGGGGTCGACGAGCAGGACGCCGAGTTCGAGATCCTCGAAGAGCCCAAGAGCGGGCTCTTCGGTCGTCTCCGTTCCGAAGCGCGCGTCCGGGCCCGGGTCGTCCCCACGGCGCCTCGTCCCAAGGTCGAGCGGCGCGAACGGCGTCGAGGGTCGCGCGAGCGAGGAGGATCGCGCGAGCGGCGACCGTCAAGCGGCGGCGGCCAGCGCGCTGAGACTGCACGGAAGGGACAGACCACGGTGACAACCGACGAGCCTCAGGTCCACGTCAAGCCTCCCACGCTGGCACAGGAGGCCGACGTGGCGAAGGATTTTCTCCAGGGACTGCTTGACGCTTTTGGCCTCGACGGCGACGTCGACAGCCAGGAACTCGACGAGGACACCGTCGAGGTGTCGGTGCACGGGAGCGACCTGGGCCTGCTGATCGGACCCAAGGGTCAGACGCTCACGTCGGTGCAGGAGCTGACGCGCACCGTCGTGCAGCGCAAGCTGGGCGCCCGATCGGGACGCCTGCTGGTCGACGTCGCCGACTACCGCAAGGCTCGCCGGGAGGCGCTCGAACGCTTCGCCACCGGCGTGGCCGCCAAGGTGAGGGACGCCGGTGTCGCGACCGCCCTCGAACCCATGAGCCCGGCCGACCGCAAGGTGGTCCACGACACGGTCAACGCCATCGACGGCGTCACGACCACGTCGGAGGGCGAAGAGCCCAACCGCCGGGTCGTGATCCTTCCTCAGAGCTAATCGGCTCCTCCCCCACCCGCACTCTCGAGGACGTCCTCGCCGAGGCTCGCGAGCTGGGCTTTCTCGGTCCGGGTCCCGTCGCCGACCACATCGCGCACGCCCGCTGCTTTGCGCAGGCGTGGGACGGAACCCCGCCTGCAGCCGTGGTCGACCTGGGGAGCGGCGGGGGCGTGCCCGCGCTCCCGCTCGCTGAGGCATGGGCCGAGACGCGGTGGGTCCTGGTCGAGGCGAACGGGCGGAGGGCCCGGTTCCTGCAGCGAGCGGTGCGCGACCTGGGCATGGCTGAGCGCACGGCGGTGGTTGCGGTGCGCGCTGAGGTGCTCGGTCACCAGGAGGCGTACCGGAGCCGCTTCGAAGCGGTCGTGGCCCGGGGGTTCGGTCCTCCGGCCGTGACCGCCGAGTGCGGTGCGGCGTTCCTGATGGTCGGCGGGAGGCTGCTCACGAGCGAGCCACCGGACAAACGAGAATGGCCTGTCGAGCGGCTCGCACTTCTCGGACTGACGGTCGAAGAGCGGCGAGGCGCGGTGATGGTGCTCCAGCAGGTCGCCGAGTGTCCGGAGCGGTTTCCTCGCCGGGCGCCGGCGAAGCGTCCCTTGTTCTGACGCCCGTTCCACGTGGAACGGTAGGCCGGTGCTCCCGGTTGAGGGTTTCACGGGAAACGTCGGAAAATGCTTGAGAGTTCGCGGGCGGAGTGCGAGGATGGCCGCGTGAGCGACGGCGAGGATCTCGTCTCGCGCGCTCGGTCGATTTTCGCCCGACTCCGCGACGATGCTGAGCGCCAGGACGACCCTGGCGCCGAAGCCTCGACGAATGGGACCACGACGCCTGGCCCCCAGGACGCGCCTGACGTCGACGAGCAGGCCGACCGGTCCGACCAGGCGGCCGTTGAATACGGCGCCGAGCCGATCGCGGAGATCTCCGACCAGGAGGCGGACGACGCAGGTGTCGAGGGCACGGAGGCACGAGGGGACCCGCATGCCGCCGCCGCGCCGCCGGTCGAGACACCGGTCGAGGCTCCGGTCGAGGCATCGTCACCTGATCCGGGGTTGGTGGCCGTGGTGCCGGAACCGCAAGCCGAGGAGCCGGCGCTCCCCGAGCGGCTCGTCGATCCAGACGAGATCGCCGAGCCCGCCGCCGTCGTCGCGGAATCGGACACGGCGGCCGTGCCCAAGCCACCGCGAGTTCTTCCGAGAGTCCTCGCCGTGGCCAACCAGAAGGGTGGTGTGGGCAAGACCACGACAGCGGTGAACCTCGGCGCATCCCTCGCCGAGCTCGGCTACCGGGTGCTCGTCGTCGACCTCGATCCGCAGGGAAACGCCACGACCGGCTTGGGCATCAACCCACGCAACGTCGAATCGTCGATCTACGACGTGATCATGACCGGGACGGCCATCGAGGACGCCATCGAGCCGACGGCCGTCCGCAACCTCTTCGTCGTTCCCGCCACCATCGACCTCGCCGGCGCCGAGATCGAGCTGGTCCCTGCCTTCAGCCGCGAGCTCAAGCTTCGTCGGGCACTCGACGACGCCGCCGGTGACTTCGACTTCACGCTGATCGACTGCCCGCCCTCACTCGGGCTCCTCACCGTGAACGGCTTGGCCGCCGCGACCGAGGTGCTCGTTCCCATCCAGTGCGAGTACTACGCGCTTGAGGGTTTGGGCCAGCTCCTGAAGAACGTCTCGCTCGTGCAGAACAACCTCAACCCACGGTTGGAGGTGAGCGCCATCGTGCTCACCATGTACGACGCCCGAACTCGCCTGGCGGAGCAGGTGGCGAGCGAGGTGCGCGAGCACTTCGGCGAGATCGTGTGCCGCAACATCGTCCCCCGCACGGTGCGCCTGTCCGAGGCGCCGTCGTTCGGGCAGCCGGTGATCGTGTTCGACTCGTCCTCGCGGGGCGCCATCGCCTACCGCGAGTTGGCCAAGGAGGTGAGCGGTGGGGCGCCGCAGCGGACTGGGTAGGGGCCTGGGAGCACTGATCCCGCCGTCGCCGGGGGAGAGTGAGTCGGCCTACAGGCAGCTACCGGTATCTTCCATCGAACCGAATCCGAAGCAACCGCGGACGACGTTCGACGAGGAGTCGCTCACGTCGTTGACCGCATCCGTCCGGGAGCTCGGGGTGCTCCAGCCGGTGCTGGTGCGCCAAGCCGAGAACGGCTCCTACGAGCTGATCGCCGGCGAACGCCGCTGGCGGGCGGCCAAGCGAGCCGGGCTGCAGACGATCCCGGCGATCCTGCGCACCGCCGACGACACCGCCGTCTTGCAGCAGGCGCTCGTCGAGAACCTCCAGCGCGAGGACCTCAACCCCCTCGACGAGGCGGCCGCCTACCAGCAGCTCATCGAGGACTTCAGCCTCACCCATGAGGAGGTCGCCACCCGGGTGGGGAAGAGCCGGGCGGCCATCTCCAACGCCCTGCGCCTGTTCCAGCTGCCGCCCCAGGTGCAGAAGATGCTGGTCGAGGGCTCGCTCTCTGCGGGCCACGCCCGAGCGCTGCTCGGCACGCCCGACCGCGCCTATCAGGAGGCGCTGGCCCGGCGAGTCGTCGCCGAGGGGCTGTCGGTGCGAGCCGTCGAGGATGCGGTGCGCGAGCGGCGGGGACCTTCAGCGCCGCCGACGCCCGATACCTCGGCGCCCGAGGAACCGTCACGGCGCCTGCGGCCGCCGGGTCTGCTCGAGCTGGAGGAGCTGCTGGCCCGCCACCTCGACACGCGCGTGAAGATCGAAATGGGCGCGAACAAGGGTCGAGTGATGATCGAGTTCGCGACCCTCGAGGACCTCGAGCGCATCTACCGAGCCATGACCGAGTCCGAGGCTGCCTCCCTCTCGTCCTGAGGGTTGCGGACTTCGGGCGGCATCGAAGGTTGAACCCAACCTTCGACCGGCCGCGTCCACAGCCTGTGGTTGAGACTGTGGATAGCGCCGAGTAGCTCAACCTCGCCAACGGGTTGAGCACGGTCCTGCCAGACGTTGCCAGCGAGGCGATGCTGGGGGGTCAGACCTCGTCGAGGGCCCGGACCCAGCACTCCATGGCGGTGGTGAAGGCGCCGGCCAGGTCGGCACCGCGGGCGACGACGGCGGCGGGTGGGCCGAGCTCGCAGAGCACGGCCGGCATCTTCGTCTCACGCAGAACGGGCAGAGCCATGCCGACGGGCGGCACCGAAGGCGCGCGCAGGACCGCCGGCACCTGGCGCTGGATGCACTCGGCCAGCCTGCGGCCCCCGTGGGACTCGAAGCGGTGGGCGGCGTAGTAGGCCGTGGAACACCCGTCGTCAGCGGGGCCGAGGCCGACGAACACGTCGGCGGCCACGCCGTTTGCCTGCTGGGCCTGGGCCGAGCCATCGAGGTGGTGGAGGGGGATGGCCTGGGCACCAGTTTCTGCCAACGCCCGCACGACGGCGTCGCTGAGAGCGTCGAGCCCGCCCGTCTGGGCGATGACGATCCGCCGCCCTTCGAGCGTGCGCGGCGAGTGGCGCAGCGACTCGCGTTCGTGGACGGCGGCGACGGGGATCGGATCGTCGTAGCGAGCCCGGATGCGGCCGAGCACGCCGAGCGTGGCCGGGCCGCACACGGCGTCGGCGGTGAGTCCGGCATTGCGCTGGAACTCCAGCAGGGCCCGTTGGGTGTCGTCGCCGAAGATGCCGTCCACCCGGCCGGCGTCGAAGCCGAGCGTGTTGAGCCGGCGCTGCAGCTCGGCCACGTCGTCGCCCCGGAGGTACGGCGATGTCAGGTACAGCAGCCGGTCGCCCAGCTGGTAGCCGGCCTCGACCAGTGAGCTCCACGTCTGGGGACCGCAGATCCCGTCGATGCGCAACCCCCGGCGCTCCTGGAAGGTGCGCACGGCGGTCTCCGTCGCCGGTCCGTAGACGCCGGCCCGGTCACCGCCGGGATCGACGCCAGCCGCGGCGAGCCGGGTCTGCAGGTCACGGACGGCCTCGCCCGACGCCCCCTGACGCAGCAGGGGATCGAGGCGCCGGCCTACAGGAATTCGGCCAGCTCCTGGACCAGCTGGCCCTTCCCCTTGGCCCCGATCAGGCGCTTCTTGGCAACGCCGTCCTGGAACAGGACCAGGGTCGGGATGCTCATGATCTCATGGCGGCGGGCCACATCGGGTGACTCGTCCACGTCGACCTTGACGATGCGCAGCTTGCCGCCGTACTCGTCGGCCAGCTCCTCGAGAATGGGGGCGATGAGCTTGCACGGGCCGCACCACTCCGCCCAGAAGTCAACCAGCACGGGCTGCTCAGAGGAGTTGATCTCCTCCTCGAATGTGGCGTCGGTCAACGCAGTCAGCGTGCTTGCCATGGATAGCGGTCCCTCCTCGGATCGGGCGGCATGGTATCTGCCAGTCCCTGAAACGTTCCCGATCGGCCCTCGCATTCCTGCCCCGTCCGGACAACAACCATGCCCCGGAGCGGCGCGAGCGGACGGGCTACCAGTTGGCTGGGGTGCGGGGCTGGGACTCCAGCCAGCGCTCGGCGTCGATGGCGGCCATGCAGCCCGACCCGGCGGCGGTGATGGCCTGGCGGTACACGTGGTCCTGGACGTCGCCGGCGGCGAACACACCCTCGACGTTCGTACGGGTGCCGTCGCGGGTGAGGATGTAGCCGTTCTCGTCCATGTC
Source organism: Actinomycetota bacterium (assembly GCA_902812475.1). GTDB lineage: Bacteria > Actinomycetota > Acidimicrobiia > Acidimicrobiales > AC-14 > CADDZP01. Next base: position 11,120 of record CADDZP010000021.1, read on the forward strand.
GAGGTGGCCGCGGAAGAGGTCGGTGTTGGGCGCGTGGCCGATGGCGACGAACACGCCGGTCACGGCGAGCTCGGACAGGCCGTCGGTGTGCACGTCGCGCAGACGCACACCGGTGACCTTGCCGTCGCCCAGCACCTCGTCCACGACCGAGTTCCAGCGGAACTCGATCTTGTCGTTGGCGAACGCCCGGTCCTGCATGATCTTCGAGGCCCGGAGCTCGTCACGCCGGTGGACGACGGTGACCTTCTCGGCGAACCGGGTCAGGAAGATGGCCTCTTCCAGGGCGCTGTCACCCCCGCCCACCACAGCGATCTGTTCTCCCCGGTGGAAGAAGCCGTCGCAGGTGGCGCACGTCGACAGGCCATAGCCGAGCAGCCGCCGCTCGGACTCCAGGCCGAGCATCAGGGACCGTGCGCCGGTGGCCACGATGATCGCCCGGGCCTCGTACTCGTTGTCGTCGGCGCGGACAGCGAAGGGCCGCGTCGAGAAGTCGACGTTGGTCGCCTTGACGGTGAGGTACTCGGCCCCGAAGCGCGAGGCCTGCTCCTTGAAGATCGTCATCAGCTCGGGGCCCTGGACGCCGTCGACGAACCCGGGGTAGTTCTCGACGTCGGTCGTGAGCATCAGCTGGCCGCCGGGCTGGTCGCTCGTCGAGGAAGGCTCGCCCTCGAGGACGAGGGGGTGCAGGTTGGCACGGGCCGTGTACAGGGCGGCAGTGTGGCCGGCCGGGCCCGAGCCGATGATCAGGACGTCACGGGGATCGGCCACGGGGGTGCTCTCTTCGTCGGGTGTCGTCAGCGGTCGCGAGTGGAGCGCTTCCACGCTCGCGTCCACAGATACAACCCGACGACCGTGAAAATTCCGCCCAGGAGCAGGTAGACGACCCACACCCCGCCCGGCAAGTAGCTGTCGAGCAGCCGAACGACGAGGATGGCGAGCAACACCAGGGCCGCCGTGGCAAGCATGGCCGCCAAGAGCCCGAACACGACCAGCCGGGCGAGTGAGACGAGACGGTCGGAGGTGTTGGACCGGACTGTCTCGACGAGGCGTTCGATGGTGTCGGCCGTCTGGCCGGCCCAGTCGTCGTGAACGCGCGCAGGCGTGGTGTCGACGTCGGCCATTGGCGCAAGAGCCTACCCTGTGCCCGTGCGGCTCCTCCTTGCTGTTCCTGTCGCGTTGGCGGTCACGGTGCTCGGTGCGGCCATCCTCGGCGAGTACCAATTCACCGGCGTCACCGGCGCGGCGGCGGGCCTCATCTACGGGCTGTTCATCGCCGAAGCGGCGGTCGCTGTGGCTCGGCGGGGGAGCGCGCTGCTGGCCGTCATCTGCGCCGTGCTCGCCGTCGGCGGCCTGGGGTGGGCGATCCGCGCATCCATCGGTCCCCGCGCCAGCGTGCCGGGTGACATCCCGGCGATGGGGTGGCTGGCACTGGGCCTCGCCGCGGTCGGCGCCGCTATCAGGGCGAGAAGCTCTGGAAGACGACCAGCCGGCAGTCCGACCGAGCCACCACGTACACCCGTACCGGGGCGCGGTGAGACGCCGCCGACGGCGGAGCGCCCGCCGGGCTGAAGCCGTAGACGTCGACGGCCATGCCCTGCCAGCGAGCGGCCGCCACGTAGACGAGGACGTTGTTGCCGGGCTGCATGGCGCGCGCCATCTGTTCGCAGCGCGGGAGGCTGGCCGCCGGCGATCGACTCGGCGCCACTGATGTCCGCCCGAGCGCCGGCTCGACGCGGGCCCGGAGGGCCTGGGCGTCGCTGAGGTTGCCGAGGTCTCCGGCGCGGACCAGTCGGGTGGACACCGGTCCACCCGATTTCGGGCCGCCTCCCGAGCGCGTCACCACAACACCGACCACGATGGCCGCCGCGACCACCCCAATGGCGACCAAGGTCCATTCCCGCCGCTTCACAGCAGGACTAGGCCGTCAGCTGCGCTTCGCCGACCTCGACGGATGCGTTGGACCCGAGGTTGGTGATCCAGACGAGCACGGCGCCGCCGGTGCGGCCATGCAGATCGAAGGTCGTCGTCCCGTTCACCGTGCCTGACACGACGGACGACCCCCATTGGGCGAGCGCGCCCTTCGGGTTGGGCGCCACGTAGATGCTCGCGGTCCATCCGCGGGTGGGCGAGACGAGTTGGAGGTGGCCCAGCCGGTGGGACGCGTTGAGCACCAGGATGAAGCCGACGCCCTGCTTCAGCCCGGTCAGACCGCTGTCGTAGTGCTCGGTGCTCCACACCGTCGCCGGGTCGCGGTCGAAGATCTTGGGCAGGTCGCTGTCGTGCTCGTGGCCATCGCCGGGCGCCGGATCAAAGGCGAGAGCCCGGGTGACCGCAATCGGCGCCGACGAGGTGGCCGCCTTGTTGGAGCTCGAGGAGCCGCTCAGCAGATCCTTCCCGGTCTGGGACTTCCAGAAGAGGAAGGCGACGGTGCCGAGGACCACGGCGACGATCACAGCGAGCGCCGCCGGCGTGATCCACGAGCGGGGAGCCCGGATTTGGGAGGCGTACGACGTGGCGTCGTGCACGTACATCGCCGTCGTCGCGTCCGTGTCGTCCTCGTCCGGCGCGGCGGCGAGCGGGACCGAAAGAAGAGCGGTGCGGAGGTCAGCGGCCGTGGCGAACCGCTGGTCGGGCGACTTGGCCATGGCCTTGAGCACCACGGACTCGAGGCGGCGAGGGATCTCGGGACGGAGCTGGCGCAGTCTCGGCGGCTCGGCGTTGGCGTGTTGGTAGGCGACGGCCACATCGGTGTCGCCCGTGAATGGCGGACGTCCGGCCAGCATCTCGTAGAGCACGACGCCGAGCCCGTAGATGTCGGAGCGCCGATCCAGCGCTCCACCCGAGACCTGTTCGGGCGCGACGTACTTGGCCGTCCCTAGCACGGCGCCAGTGTGGGTCAGGTCGTGGTCGCTGGCTGCTTTGGCGATCCCGAAGTCGGCGACCTTCACGCGCCCGTCCTGGCCGATGAGGATGTTGCCGGGCTTGACATCGCGGTGGACGATCCCGGCTTGGTGGGCGTAGTGCAGGGCGTCGGCCACGGCGGCGGCGATGGCGACGGCCTTGGGGATCGGCAGGGGACCCTCGTCGCGCAGCACCTGGCGCAGCGTGCGCCCGGCGACGAGCTCCATGACGATGAAGGCCACGCCGTCGTCGAGTCCGGTGTCGAAGGTGGACACAACATTGGGATGGGCAAGGCGCGCCGCGGACACCGCCTCGAGCCGGAAGCGCTCCTCGAACTGGTGATCGCCCGCCAGCCTCGGGTCGAGGATCTTGATGGCGACGGGTCGGTCGAGGATCTCGTCCCTCCCCTCCCAGACCTCCGCCATGCCGCCGCGTTCGATCAGACGAGCCAGGCGATAGCGGCCGACCAGGATGGTCTCTGCGACGATCCGGGCGTCGGACACTGCACGAGGGTACTGAGCGGCTGGTGCCGCTATCAGGTCAAGCCGACACCTGGTAGGCCATGCCGATCACGCGGGGACCGGCGTGGGCGCCGATCACGGCGCCGATGTCGCCGACGACCATCTTCTCGCGGGGCACGAGTGGCTCGAGGAGCTCGATGAACTCGTCGAGATCGGGTGCGTCGCCGTGCATGATGGCCAGGTTCTCGATGGCGGTCTCGTGGCGGACCTTGTCGGCGAGGTAGCGCAGCGCCCGAGACCGCGTGCGCTGTCTCGATTCCGGTTCCACGACGCCGTTGCGGACCTCGATGATCGGCTTGATCGAGAGCATCGACCCGATCAGCGCCTGGGCGCCGCCGACACGGCCGCCCTTCTTGAGGTTCTCGAGCGTGTCGAGGGCGCCGTACACGCGCGTACGAGGAGCGAGCGCTTCGGCGGCAGCGGCGACCTCATCGACGCCCTTGCCCTCAGCCGCCAGCCGGGCGGCTGCGGCTGCCATCATCCCCAGCCCCATCGTCACTGTGAGCGAGTCCACCGTCCGTACCGGGATCTCGCCCTGCACCGACTTGGCGGCCATCTGCGCGGCCTGGCCCGTGGCCGAGAGCTGGGAGGAGATGGTGATGCACACGACGCCGTCCGCGCCTGCATCGGCCGCCCGCCGGTAAGCCGCTTCGAAGGCGCCCGGCGACGGGGCGGCCGTCTCGGGCAGGATCGGCGAGGAGGCGCACCGGGCCCAGAACTCCTTCGGCGACAGGTCCCGGCGGTCCACGAGCTCCTCGCCGCCGAAGCGGATTGTCAGGGGAACGATCTCGATGTCGAGCTCGGCGGCGAGATCGGCAGGCAGGTCGCAGCTGCTGTCGGTGACCACGCGGGGTCCGGCCATGTCTGCTCCTCTTTGTGGGACGTCTACTTGGGGACAGCTGACGCGCTGATGCGGACGTTGTACCAGTTCTTGGTGGGCTGAAATTTGTGCAGGACGTACGACTTCGCCTGCTTGGAAAGCGTGACATGGATCGTGCCCTGATCGTCGACGCTGAAATCGTCGAGCTTGGCGCCGTCGCTGTCGGCGTCCTGCTGGGCGATCGTCCGCGCCGAGTCGACGTTGTGATTCTGGAAGAAGTCGTGCGCCGCGTCGTTGGCGGTGTCGTGCACCTGGCCGTCGAGGATGGCGCGGGTGACGAGCGGTGAACCGAGCTCGAAGGCCACGGCGGCGAGAAGCACGAGGCCGATCACGAGCTTGAGCAGCCAGCGCCCGATCACGCGGATCTCCGGAGAAGGTGACGGGTGAACGCGGTGATCTCGCCGACGCCGAGGGCGCGTGCGACTGCGGTGAAGCTCACGACGCCGATGGCGACAGACGCCAGGACGCGCGCCGCAAGATCGAACCCGCGATGATCGCTGATACCGATGGACACGACGGCGACGACGATCGCCATGACGGCGGTGGCGACGGCGATGCGGGCGATTGCGGACGCGGTCCCCTGGTCGAACAGCGCGCCGGTGCGTCGGCGCAGGTCCCAGCCGGCAGCGATGGCGGCGGCAACGTAGGAGATGGTGAAACCGAGGGCCAGCCCTTGCACGCCCATGGCCGGGTAGAGGACCAGGTCCAGGGCGATCAGCACCACGTTCTCACCGGCGTTGATGATGAACGGCGTGCGCGTGTCCTGCATGGACGTGTAGCCACGCACGAACAGCAGGTAGAGGCTGAACGCCGGCAGGCCGACCGCGAGCCAAACGAGTACACCGGCGGTGAGGTGGGCGTTCGCAGTGGTGAAGTGGCCGTGCTCGAGCAGCAAGGCGATGAGCGGCCGGGCGAGGATGATGTAGCCCACCGCCGCCGGCAGCAGGACGAGGGTGCCCGTGCGGATGCCGATTCCCAAGCGCCGGCGGAACCCAGCCAGGTCTCGCTGTGACCAGCGTTCGGCCAGGTCTGGCGTCAGAGCGGTGAGAATCGACACGGCGAGGATGCCGTAGGGCAGCTGGAAGAAGATGTAGGCGGCGCTGTAGGCGGAGACGCCGCCGCGGGTGCCGTTGGCCAGGACGAGGGCGATCCAGAACGCGACCTGGTTGGAGATCACGTAGCCAAAAGTCCAGCCCGAGAGTCGTATGACCTGCCTGAGCACGGCGTGGTGGAGGTTCCACCGGAAGCGGAGCCGCGGGGCAGCACGGCGAAGGGCGGGGATGAGAGCAAGGGCCTGGACGGCGACGCCCAGCGTCGTCCCCAAGCCGAGAAACAGCAGCAGGCCCTTGTCGTTGCGGACGTCGTGCAGGGCGAGGCTGTTCGCCATGTGAGGCACGACCAGCAGGACGCCGATCACGATCAGGTTGTTGAGGATCGGCGTTGCCATCGGGAGCACGAACCGGTGTCGTGCGTTGAGGACCGCCGCGACCAGCGCCGTCATCCCGTAGAAGAGGATCTGGGGAGCGAACATCCTGAGGAGCGCCGTGGCGACTGCCTGCTGGTCGCGGCCGGCCTGACCGTGCAGCCGGAAGCTGTACAGGTGAATGACGGCCGGCGCGATGACGACGAACAGGAGCGTCATGCCGACGAGCACGAGCATGGCGGTGGTGACGACCACCGAGATCGCCTCCCATGCCTCGGCCTCGTCGCGGGTCGTGAGGTGTTCGACGAACACGGGGACGATGAACGACGCCATGATCCCGCCGAGCACGAGGTCGTAGACGATGTTCGGCGTTGTGTTGGCCAGGTTGTAGCTGTCGGCCAGCCGGAAGAAGCCGAATGCGTAAGCGAGGGCGACGACCCGGCCGAACCCGGTGAGCCGGGAGAGGAAGGTGGCCACCGCCATTCCGGCCGTGGCGCGGGACAGACGGCCAGTGGCGTCGTCGGCCACGCCCGGCTGGACGACCTCGGGTTCGCTACTCGCCACTAGGCGGGGACCAGTCGCCGTGCTCGGCGCCCGTGCAGGGCGTGGCGCCCCCACCAAGCGAGCAGGAACAGCCCGGCGGCTGCCGAGAGGAGTAGCCCGACACCCGACGCCGCCGTCGAGCGCACGGTGATCTGGCCGTGGGACACGACCAGGCTCTTGTCAGGCGACTCCAGGCTGATCAGCAACGGGAACGAACCGGAGGCGCGCGTCTGTACGGCGAAGCGCGCCGTCTCGTTGCGGCGGATGAGGTCGAGGTTCCGCGTGATCTCGTTGGTGGGATGGCTCCCATCGCGGCTCGCGCCCGGGAATTCGAGCTTGTCGCTGCGGACCGTCACGACGACGTGGACCGGATAGCCGGTGTTGTTGCGAAACGTCACGGGAATCTGCCCGCTGCGGGCGGTGAGGCGGATCGACCCACCCGCCGGTGTCTGTATGCGGCCGAATTCGCGGTCGAGGATCCGGTCCACCCCTGAGACGTACGTGCGCTGCCTGCTGCTCCGCAGATCGGCGGAGCTCGCTGTGAGCAGCTGCTCGTCGAGCAGCGTGTACATAGGGTTGCCCTCGTCGACGATCGAGCGGAACGTCGTGAGCCGCTGACGGGCCGTCTTGGTGGCCGCAACCGGGAGGGAGACGTTCCGCGGGGCGCCGACCATGCGTCGGACGAGTGGTGCCCCATTGGTGCCGCGCAGCTTGTCGACGGTGCTGAAGAGCGTGGTCAGCGTGACCGGCTCCACGACCGGGTTGTCGGTCAAGCCAGCCATCACCGCGTCGAGGAAGGCGCGGTCGGGCGTCCAGGACCTCGGCGTGACCGCCACCACGCCGCGCTGCTGACCGCCGGGCTGGTCGAAGTACAGTACGGCGAGGTCGGCGAGGAAGCGGTGGGCCTCGAGCACCTGGTTTCCGTCGTTGCGGAAGTGGGCGGCCAGACCCTGGTCGATCGAGACGGCCTGGTCACGTCGGCCTTGGCGGGCGTCGAGCATGTAAGGACGGGCGAGCGTCAATCGGGACGGCACCGGGGTCAGGCTCGTCTCGGGAAGCGCAAGTTGGGTGATGCCGTGGTCGCGCAGGCGGCTGATCGACGCATCGTCGAGGGGGTCCTCACTGACCCACGTCGTCGTGTCGACCGGGGTCTTCAGATACTGGCCGAGCCGCTCACCGCCGCGTTGGATCTCCTGGTCGGCTTCGCTGTCGAGTCCGCCGGCGATCAGCTGGGGGAGATTGGCGGGGACGTACGGGCCCGTCACGACCTGACGTCGAGTGACGCCGCGCCGGAGACTGTTCAGCGCCGAGGCCGCCGCGCTGTCGGCGCTCGTGGCCAGCGCTTCGATGGTCTCCGGCGTCGGCGCCACGACAACGGGCACGGCCGACGCCTCCAACGCCTGGGACAGGGCCTGCACGCCATGGATGTCGGTGAGCTTGCGGGTGCCGTCGGGCCGGATGCTCGGCGGCGCGTGCACTGGCAACACCCACGACAGGTCGAGCTTGGGGCCCGACCGGTTGGCGGGGAGATACGGGATGTGGGTCGTGAAGCGGTCGAGCACCGCCCCCCCGCCGTTCTCCCGGAGTTCCACGCGGAGGGGGTAGACGCCGTCCTGGGTCAGCAGCAGGCGGCCCGCTTCACGGGGGAGCGTCGGATCCTGGAACGACAGCGTCGCCGTGAAGTTGCCGGCAGGGTCGACGTTGAGCTCGCTCAGCGGTGTCGATGTCACGTCGAGCAGGGCGCCGACGGGGCGGTCTTGCAGGGTCTGGCCGAAGGCCGACCGCGATGTGAGACGCGCGTAGGTGTTGAGGACGAGCTCCACGCTCGTCGGGTCCTTCACTCCGTCGACGTGGAGACCGAGCCGAAACGTCCCGCCGGGCTGCACCCACGGGCTCTGGGAGGTCAGCGCCAGCGTGGGCTGCTGACGGGGCGCGGCGGCGGAACCCGCCCTCGGTATGGCGACAAGTGCAACGAAGATGACGACCAGAGCGGCGACGGTCCGCCGGCGACGCCGCTCAGTCGAGCGCACGTCGAAGCACGGCCAGGCCGCCGGGCTGGAGCCGGAAGCCCGTCCGGGCGTAGAGGGCGAGGGCGGCCTCGTTCCCGAGCTGGGTGTTGACGACGGCCCGCCCCGCCCCCCGACGCCGCATCCAGCGCAGCGCGTCGCCGACC
>CADDZP010000022.1 GCA_902812475.1 Actinomycetota bacterium
TCCCCCCGCCCAGCCGCTGGCGCTCGCCGCGCGCCGCCTCCATGACGTCGGCCGGCCCGGCGAGGAGCGAACCGACCGGAGCGCACAGCCCTTTGGAGAGGCAGCACATGACCGTCGCAGCTGCTCCGGCGTAGTCGGCGGCCGTCACGCCCGTCGCCACCTCGGCATTGAACAGGCGGGCCCCGTCGAGATGCACGGGCAGGCCGCAGACGGCGACCTCGCGCAGGGCGTCGAGGTCCCACGGCGTGCCGTCCGACGGCATGTGCGTGTTCTCCACGCACACCAGGCTCGGCCTCGGATAGTGGTGGGCCGCAGCTTCGACCGCCCAACGGATGTCGGCGGCGTCGAGCATCCCGTCGTCGTCGGCAATCGTCGTGAACTGCACGGCGGCGTTGCGCCCGCCCGCACCGTTCTCGTAGATCACGACGTGCTGGCGACGGCCGGCGACGACCGTCGTCCCCGGCGTGGTGAGCAGACGTAGGGCGAGCTGGTTGCCCATCGTGCCCGACGGCACGAAGAGAGCCGCCTGCTTGCCCACCCGCTCGGCGAACGCTTCTTGGAGAGCGTTGACCGTCGGGTCCTCGCCGTAGACGTCGTCGCCCACGTCGGCCTCGGCCATGGCCCGACGCATCTCCGGCGTCGGCCGAGTCACCGTGTCCGACCGGAGGTCGACGAAACCCGACGCGGTCACGGCTCGACGGGCGGGGCGGCCGGGTCGCCGGCGGGCAGCACGTCGCACGCCCACTCCATGCGCTTCCAGTCCGGCACCGGCGTCTCCTGGGCCTGGCGGGGGACGAATTTCGACCGCTCCACCAACGTGTACCGGTGGATGTACCTCGGACAGTTCGGGTACACGCGCGTGACCGCCACGCGCACGACGAACTGCGCCTCGGCCCATTCATCCACGAGCGGGTCGGCGAAGTCGATCGACGCTCTGCCCTCCAGGCGCACACGCGACGGGTTCTCGAAGTCGATGAAGAGCATGCCGACGTCGGGGTGGCGCAGGACGTTGCCCGTCGACAGGTACATCCCGTTGCCGTCGTAGTTGGGGAAGGCGACCGTCCGAGCGTCGAGTACTCGCACGAACCCGGGGTCGCCGCCCTTGTAGGAGCACGTCGGATGCCCGTCCTCGTCGCAGCTGGCGAGGAAGAACATGTCGCGGGCCTCGATGAACGCACGGTCGCCGTCGGAAATGGCGTCCGCCACAAGCTTCTCATCGATGCGGTCGGCCAGCCGCCGGGTGTCGAAGCGATCCTGGAGCAGGCGGTTGCCTTCGTGGAAGAGCTCGCCGGTCACGAGCCGAGGCTACGCCGCCCGCCGTTACCGTGAGCGGGTGCCTGACGTCGACGAGCTGCTGGCGCTGGCCGTCGACCTCGCCCGTCGGGCGGGCCAGATGCTGCTCGACCAGGCGCCCGACAGAGCCGCCGACGTCGGGACGAAGTCGAGCCGCACCGACATGGTGACCGCCGTCGACCGGGCGTCGGAGAAATTGATCGTCGACGCGTTGGCGACGGCGCGGCCCGAAGACGGCGTCCTTGGCGAGGAGGGCAGCCACCGCTCGGGCACGACCGGGATCAGGTGGATCGTCGATCCGCTCGACGGCACGACCAACTACCTCTACGGCATCCCCCAGTTCAGCGTCTCCATCGCCGTCGAGATCGACGGCGAGGTCGAACTGGGCGTGGTGTGCCACCCGTCGGTGCGCGAGCTGTTCGTCGCCCGCCGGGGCGAGGGGGCGACGTGCAACGGCCGGCCCATCACCGTCTCCGACAAGGAGGACCTGACGACGGCGTTGATTGGGACCGGCTTCGCGTACGACCCGCAGCGGCGTGGCGAGCAGGCTCGCTGGCTCGAGCACGTGCTCCCATCGGTGCGCGATGTCCGCCGTGCAGGCGCGGCGTCGATCGACCTGTGCTGGGTGGCGTGCGGCCGTCTGGACGGGTTCTACGAGGCCGGCCTGGCGCCGTGGGACGTGGCCGCCGGCGCCCTCATCGCCAGCGAGGCGGGAGCGGCCACGACCGCGTTCGACGGCGGCGCCGTGCGTCCCGGATCCGTCGTCGTCGCCACGCCGGCGATCGAACCGGGCCTACGCCGTCTCCTCGCCGAGGCCGGCGCCAAGGCCGAGTAGCTGCGCCAGCTGCGAGCGGCGCACCTTGCCCGTGCCGGTCCGGGGCAGCACGTCGACGTAGTACACGTCTTTGGGGCACTTGTACGCGGCGAGGTGACCCCGAGCGTGATGGATCACGTCGTCGACGCGGGCCCCTCCGACGACCGCCGCGCAGACGCGCTCTCCCCAGCGTTCGTCGGGCACACCGAACACGGCAACGTCTTCGACGCCGGGCAGCGAGCTCAGGACGTTCTCGACCTCGGCCGGGTAGACGTTCACCCCGCCGGAGATGATGAGGTCGTCGCGCCGGCTGTCGATGAACAGGAACTCCCCGTCGAGATGACCGAGGTCGCCGGCCGTGAAGGCGTCGCCTCGCCACGCGTCGCTCGTGCGCTCAGGATCGCGCCAGTACTCGAAGCGGGCGAACGGCGGGACATGGCACCAGATGAGGCCGTCGTCGTCGATCTCCAACCAACGGCGGGGACGGGCGCGGCCGACGGTGCCCGGATGGGCGAGCCAGTCGTCGGGCGGGCACACCGTGAACTGTCCTTCCGTGGAGCCGTAGAACTCCCACACGGTGTCGGTCGGGAACGTCGCCAGCGCCGCTTCCTTGAGCGGCGTCGGGCAAGGCGCTCCGGCGTGCACGAGGCGGCGGAACGACGACAGGTCGGGAAGATCGCCGCGCGCGAACAGGCGTTGCAGGTGCGCAGGGACCATGAACGCGAGCGTCGGTCGCTCCTCGGCGATGGCCCGCGCCACGGCGTCGGCGTCGAAGCGCTCGAGCACGACAACGCCGCCGCCGGCGAGCAGCGTGCCGGTCGAGAACCGCAAGGGCGCCGAGTGGTAGAGCGGCGAGCAGACGAGGAGCACGTCGTCGGCCGAGAACTCCCACACGTCGGTCTCGTCCTGCTGCATCGCCAGTGCGTCGGCTTCCTCGAGCACGCCCGACCAGACGCCTTTCGGCGTGCCGGTCGTCCCCGACGTGTAGTGCATCGGTCGTACCAGGGGCACGGGCGCCAGCTCCGCGGGTGGGCCGTCCACAAGCTCGGTGAGCTCGCCCGGTCCGACGACGAAGGCCGGGTCGGCATTGTCGACGATGACGGCCCGCTCCTCGGCGAGCAGCGCCGGGTTCATCGGCACCGGCGCCATGCCGACCCGCGCTGCCCCGAGGATGGCGCACAGCAGCTCGACCGAGTTCGGGCACACGAACGCCACCCGATCTCCGGCCCGGAGTCCCCGCCCCAGCAACGCACCCGCGACGCGAGCCTGCATGCCCTCGGCGTCGCTCGAGGTGACGCGCCACCGCTCCACAGCCGCAATCTACGGCCGGCGACCGATGAGGTGGGGTGGCGTCAGCAGCCCATGGTGCAGACGCAGAGCTCGTTGCCCTCTGGGTCGGCGAGCACGATCCAACGCTCGCCCAACTCCTCGATGGGGCCGGCGAGCTTGGTGGCACCAAGCCCGACGAGCCGCCCTGCTTCGGCTTCGATGTCCTGGGCGTGAATGTCGAGGTGCATCCGGTTCTTGCCCGTCTTGGGTTCCTCGACGCCCTGGAGGATGAGCTCGTGTTGCGTCCGGTCGCCAGTGCCGAGCACGACGTACTGAGCGGCCGCCGCCACTTCCTTGTACCCGAGAACGGCCGACCAGAACGGGGCCAGCGCCTTCGCGTCCTTGCAGTCGAGAACGGTGACGAGCTTCAAGAGAAGAACACCTCCGCCACGCCGTGGAACAGGTCCTTGTCGACGGTCTTCAGCTCGCCGACGGCGTCGGCGATCGGCACACGGACGATCTTGCCGGCGCGCAGGGCGACCATCTGGGCGAAGGCGCCGTCGTGGGCCGCGTCGATGGCGGCGATGCCGAACCTGGTGGCGAGGATGCGGTCGAAGGCGGTCGGCGTCCCTCCCCGCTGGACGTGTCCCAGAATCGTGACCCGGGTCTCGAACCCGGTGCGCTTCTCGATCTCCTCGGCTACCAGGTTGCTGATGCCGCCCAGGCGCACATGGCCGAACTGGTCGACCTCGGTGGACTGCGTCGCCATCGTGCCCTCCTTGGGCTCGGCCCCCTCGGCCACGACGACGATGGAGGCGAAGCGGCCCTTGGCGTGACGCTTCTTCAGGTCGTCGCACACCCGCTCGATGTCGAACTCCTCCTCGGGGATGAGGATCTCGGCGGCGCCGCCGGCGATGCCCGCCTCGGTGGCGATCCACCCGGCGTGGCGGCCCATCACCTCGACCACCATCACCCGGTCGTGGGACTCGGCAGTCGTGTGCAGCCGGTCGATGGCGTCGGTGGCGATCTGCACGGCCGTGTCGAAGCCGAACGTCACCTCGGTGCACCCGAGGTCGTTGTCGATGGTCTTCGGGACGCCGACGACGCCGACGCCTTCTGCACCCAGCTTGTTGGCGACGCCGAGCGTGTCCTCGCCGCCGATGGCGACGAGGGCGTCGATGCGTTCCTTGCGCAGCGTGTCGAGCGCCTTCTTCACGCCGTGCTCGATCTTGTACGGGTTGGTACGAGAGGTACCGAGAATCGTCCCGCCGCGCGGAAGGATGCCGCGACAGCGCTCGACATCGAGAATCATCGTGCTGTCATCGAGGACACCCTTCCAGCCGTCGCGGAAGCCGACGAGCTCGTCGCCGTAGTGACGTTCCCCCTTGCGCACAACGGCGCGGATGACAGCATTGAGGCCCGGACAGTCACCGCCGCCGGTCAGGAGTCCCACACGCAACTTCCCCGCTCCTTTCCGACCCGCGATCAACGCGGGCGCCTCGAACGCCGATCACAGTACTGATGCGTCGGCTGGCGGGTTTCGTGGCCGTCGCCGTCGTCGTGCAGGGCGGCGTGGCGCACGCGTCGACGACGGGCGACGACCTGCGTGCCAGGCGCGACGCCCTCCTGACCAAGATCGCGGCGCAGACCGACGACGCCGAACACGACCAGGCCGAGGTCGTCGTCGCCCAGGCGCGCGAGCAGCGGGCGTCGGCGGCGCTGGCCGCTGCTCGCCAGCGGCTCCAGGACCGGGCCGTCGACGCCTACATGTACGGGCTGACTCGCTCACTGCAGAACCTGGCGACGCCGAACGTGTACCTGGAAGAAGCCTTCAAGGCCGACCAGCGCGCCGTCGCCGACCTGAGGACGGCGCGGACGACCAGCGCACAAGCGGTCACCGCGGCCGAGACGGCTCGCGACGGCTCTCGCGCCATGCAGACCCAGCTCGACGCCGAACGCGGTCAGCTCGAGGGGATGATCGCCCACCAGGACGCCCTGGACGGCCAGCTCCGGGCCGCGGCCGCCGCCCGCAAGGCGGCCGAAGCAGCCGCTGCCGCCGCAGCCAGAGCTGTCGTCGACCGCTACGAGCCCGACCCGGTCGCCCGCACCCGCCACCACACGGCAACGATCAGCCAGCGCGGCGTCATGGCCAGGTACCCCTTCGGCCCGGTCGCCGGCGTGCCCGTCGGCCTCGAGGCCACCGGCCAGGTGCTGCAGGGCCCTGCGTCGTGGTATGGCCCCGGCTTCGACGGACACGCCACAGCGAGCGGGGCCATCTACGACCAAGAGGGCTGGACGTGCGCCAGCAAGGAGCTCCCCTTGGGAACCATCCTGCTGGTGACCGAGAACGGCAAGCAGGTGCTGCTCCTCGTCAACGACCGCGGGCCGTACGTCGACGGCTGGATCCTCGACCTCAGCCACGCCGCCGCCGTCGCCCTCGACCACCCGGGCGTCGGCGTCGTCACCGCTCAGGTACTGGCGCCCGGATAGCTTGCCGGCCGTGCCGGAGGGGGCCGTCATCGCCATCGACGCGGGCACGACCGGCGTGCGTGCCTTCGCCGTCGACGAGCACGGCGTCCCCCTCGACTACGAGTACCGCGAATTCCCCCAGTACTTCCCGAAGCCCGGCTGGGTCGAACACGACGCCGACGAGATCTGGGACGCCGTCCAGACGACGTTGGCCGCGCTCAAAGCCAAGCTCGACCGGCCTATTGCAGCCATCGGCATCACCGATCAGCGGGAGACGACGGTCGTGTGGGACAAGAAGACCGGCCGGCCGCGGCACCGGGCCATCGTCTGGCAGGACCGCCGCACGTCGGACCGGTGCTCCGAGCTCCGCGACGGCGGCCACCTGCCACTGGTCCGCGAACAGACCGGCTTGGTGCTCGACCCGTACTTCTCGGCGACCAAGCTCGAGTGGCTGCTGACCGAAGGCGGCGTCGAAGCCGACGCTGACCTCGCCTTCGGCACCGTCGACTCGTGGGTGCTGTCGAACCTCACAGGCGTGCACGCCACCGATCCGTCCAACGCCAGCCGCACGATGCTCTACGACATCCGCCGCCGGCAGTGGTCGGACGAGCTCCTGGATCTGTTCGGCGTGCCGCTCTCGTGCCTGCCCGACCTGAGGCCCTCCAGCGGGCGCTTCGGCACGACGGCGGACGGCATCCCCGTGAGCGGCATCGCCGGCGACCAGCAGGCCGCACTGTTCGGCCAAGCCTGCTTCGCGCCGGGCGACGCCAAGAACACCTACGGCACCGGGTCGTTCGTGCTCCTCAACGTGGGACCAGAGTGCCCGCCGCCGGTCGAAGGCCTCCTCACGACCCTGGCATGGGAGCTCGCCGACGGCACGGTCGCCTACGCCCTCGAAGGAGCGATCTTCGTCACGGGTGCCGCCGTGCAATGGCTGCGGGACGGCCTCGCCATCATCGACGACGCGGCCCAGAGCGAAGCGCTCGCTCGGACCGTGGACGACACCGAAGGCGTGTACGTCGTCCCCGCCTTCACCGGGCTGGGCAGCCCCTACTGGGATCCCTACGCGCGAGGGACGATCGTCGGCCTCACCCGCGGTGTCGGCCGGAGCCATTTGGCCCGCGCCGTGCTCGACTCGATGGCGTACCAGACCCGCGACGTCATCGACGTGATGAAGTCAGCCGCCGGCTGTGACGTCTCGCGTCTGCGCGCCGACGGCGGCGCGTCGTCGAACGACCTGCTGCTGCAACTCCAAGCCGACCAGCTCCAGGTCCCCGTCGACCGCTCCGCCGTCCAAGAGACGACCGCCTTGGGCGCCGCCTACCTCGCCGGACTGGCCGAGGGCGTGTGGTCGTCGACCGACGAACTGAGCGGCCACTGGCGAACGGCGGCGGAGTTCACCCCCGCCGTACCCGCCTCGGTGGCCGACGCCCGCCACGCCGGCTGGCGCCGGGCTGTCGACCGCGCCCGGGGTTGGGCTCAGAGCTAGGTCCATCGAGCGACCGCTGCAGCGCCTGGGCCTTGACGCGGGTGTCCTCCACCACGAAGGCGACCACGACCCCGGCGGCGCCTGCCCGTCCGGTGCGCCCGGAGCGGTGGAGATAGTCCTTGGCGTCGGCGGGGATGTCGAAGTGGACCACACACCCGACGTCGTCCACGTGGATTCCTCGGGCCGCCACGTCGGTGGCGACGAGGGCCTGGGCCTTCCCCTTCTGGAAGGCGGCCAGCGCTCGATCCCGCTGCGCCTGGCTGCGGTCGCCGTGGATCGGCACGGCGGACACGCCGAGCTTCGTCAGCTGCCGGGCCACCTTGTCGGCGCCCCGCTTGGTTCGGCAGAAGACGACGGTCGACCCGTGCTCCCCGACCAGGTCGGCCGTGAGCTGGACCCGGTCCTCCCGCACGGTGTCGACGAAGCGGTGGGTCGTGCGGTCGTCATGTCGCGCCGGCGGAGCGACCTCGAAGCGCACCGGGTCGCGCTGGTAGTTGCGGACCAAGACGTCGACGGCGCCGTCGAGGGTCGCCGAGAACAGCAGGGTCTGACGCCTGGCCTGCACACGATCCAGCAGGCGACGCACCTCGGGGAGAAACCCCATGTCGGCCATGCGGTCGGCCTCGTCGACGACGACGATGTCGACGTCTTCGAGGCGCAGATCACCGCGGCGCACCAGGTCGGCGACGCGGCCCGGACACCCCACAGCAACGTCGACGCCACGGCGCAGGGCTCGAAGCTGGGGTCCGAAGCCGACACCGCCGTAGAACGTGGCGACGCTCCGCTTGCGGACGGCGAGCAAGGAGCCGATCTCGGCGTCGATCTGGGCGGCCAACTCGCGGGTGGGCGCCAGCACGACGGCCCGGGGACGGCCAGGCTTGGCTCGGGCCACGCGCTGGGCGATCGGAAGCCCGAAGGCGAGCGTCTTGCCCGACCCCGTCGGCGCCCGGCCCGATACGTCCTTTCCTGCAAGGGCGGCCGGGATGGCCGCGGCCTGGATGGGGAACGGCTCGGTCCTGGCGCTTCTGGTGAGGCAGGCGCACAGATCGTCGGCGACGCCGAGGTCGGCGAAGGAAGTAGTGGTTGTCGTGGACGGCATTCGATTCCTGTCGGGGAGGTGGGCGCGACGGGCCCGATCGGTCGACCTCTCTGCACACAGCCTCTGGCTGCACAGCAGACCGCTGCGTCGCGGCAGCGAGAAGGAGCCGGTCGAAGCGTGATCGTTCGTACGGCCCGTCGGCCGAGGAGCCGACGCCACCCGGTCGAACCGGGCGATAGACGAACGCTAGCGGGCGCGCGCCGTTATGCCGGAGCGCCGACCGGCTCGACGGGCAGTGTGCCCACCTTCGCCTCGCCGACGACCTCGGCGGCTTCGCCCCGCTTGGCGTAGCGGTCGACGTACTCCTGGCCCGAGAGGGCCCGCAGCTCGAACATGATCTCGTCGGTGATCTGGCGCAGCACCCGGGGATCGTCGGCCCGGTCGTTGTACTTGTCGAAGTACATGGGCTTGGAGAAACGGATACCGATGGGCGAGAAGAAGTTGGGCTTGACCTGGCCGATGGGCTGCGCCTCCCGAGTGCCGACCATGGCGACGGCGATCACGGGCGCGCCGCTCTGCAGCGCCAGCCTGGCCACCCCCGTGTGGCCCTTGTAGAGACGACCGTCAGGCGAGCGGGTGCCCTCGGGGTAGATGCCGAAGAGCCCGCCACGGTCGAGCACCTCCATGGCCGAGTCGAGCGCCCGCTGGGACGCCGAGCCACCGCCCCGCCGGATTGGGATCTGACCCACGGCCCGGAAGAACCACGCTGTCTTGGGATCGTCGAAGTACTCGGCCTTGGCGACGAACGTGATGCGCCGGCGCAGCACCAGCGGCAGGAAGATCGAGTCCGAGAACGACAAGTGGTTGCTCGCCAGGATGGCGGCGCCCTGAGCGGGCACGTTCTCCTTGCCCTCGGGCTTGACCTTGAACAGGCAGCGCAGCAGAGGCGTCAGGATCGCCTTCAGCACCCAGTAGGTCACCCCCAAGAACCTACTCACGGGGTCAACCCGGCGTTCTTGACCGCGCGGTCAAGTGATCCCTACCGTTGCTTTCGATGAACCGGCGACTGACGCAGCGCGGCCGTGAGCGGCGCCAGCAGCTCATGAGCTACGCCATCACCCGCTTCGCCGAGAACGGCTACCACCCGACGTCGGTGGCCGAGATCGTCCATGGCCTCGGCGTCGGCAAGGGCGTCTTCTACTGGTACTTCGCCTCCAAGGAGGAGCTCTTCCTCGAGATCCTGCGCGACGCCCAGCGCCAGCTGCGCCGGCGGCAGGAGGCCGCCATCGCCGACGAACCGGACCCCGTGCGTCGCATCGAGCTCGGCATCCGGGCCTCCATCGCCTGGATCGACGAGAACCGGGACGTGGTCAAGCTTCTCCAGTTCGCCGCCACCGAGGAGCGCTTCGCGCCTGTCCTGCGCCGCGGTCAGGACGTGGCCGTGGCCGACACCGCCCGCCACGTGAAGGAGGGAATCGTCGAAGGCCGCATCCGCGACCTCGATCCGTTCGTGCTGAGCCACGCCGTCCTGGGCGTCGCCGGCCACCTCGCGCGCGAGTTCGTCCACGAGCGCAGCCAGTCGGTGGACGACGTGGCGGAGGCGGCCGTCGCCTTCTGCCTCGGCGGCCTCATGGGTAGCCCGCCGGACTAGCGGGCACCCGCTCGGCTACAGCTTCGTCAGCGCCTTCCGCAGGTTGCGTACGGCCTGGCCGATGCGCAGCTCGTTCTCGATGAGGGCGAAGCGCACGTGACCCTCGCCGCCCTGGCCGAAGCCGACGCCGGGTGAGGCCGCCACCTTGGCCTCCTTGACGAGGAAGGCCGAGAACTCGAGGGAACCCATCTCCTTGTAGGGCTCGGGTATGGGCGCCCACACGAACATCGTGCCCTTGGGCTTTTCGATCTCCCAGCCGATGCGCGCCAGGCCGTCGCACAGGGCGTCGCGCCGGTTCCAGTAGATCTCGTTGACCTGCTTGGGGTAGTCGGACGCCTCGTTGAGGGCCACGATGGCCGCGATCTGGATGGGCTGGAAGGTGCCGTAGTCGAGATATGACTTCAGCTTGGTGAGGGCAGCCACGATGTCGGCCCGGCCGACCATGAAACCGACCCGCCAGCCCGCCATCGAGAACGACTTGGTCATCGTGTAGAGCTCGACGGCCACCTCCTTCGCGCCCGGCACCTGCAGGATCGAGGGCGGCACGTAGCCGTCGAAGGACGTGTCCGAGTACGCGAAATCGTGGACGAGCACGACGTCGTGCTCCCGGGCGAAGTCGACGATCTTCGTCATCCAGTCGAGGTCGACGCACGTCGTCGTCGGGTTGTGCGGGAACGACAGCACGATCACCCGCGGACGGGGCCAGGCGTTCTCCCACGCGTTCATCAGGTTGTCGAAGAAGTTCTGGCCAGGGCCGAGGGGGACCTGGCGGACGTCGGCGCCCGCGAACAGCGGCGCGTAGATGTGGATCGGGTACGACGGTGTGGGCACGAGCGCCGTGTCGCCCGGGGCGAGGAGCACCCACATGAGGTGGGACAGACCTTCCTTCGCCCCGATGGTGGTGACGACCTCGGTCTCGGGGTCGAGCTCGACGTTGAACCTACGGTCGTACAGCGACGCCACCGCCGCCCGCAGCTTGGGAATGCCGCGGCTCGACGAATACCGGTGGTTGCGCGGGTTGTGGACGGCCTCGGCCAGCTTGTCGACCGCCGCGTCGGGCGAAGGGATGTCGGGGTTGCCGAACGCCAGGTCGATCACGTCCTCGCCTGCCCGCCGCGCCGCCATCTTCAGGGCGTCGATCTCGGCGAGGACATAGGGCGGCAGGCCCGTGATGCGTCGGAACTCCATCGCCAAAGGTTACCGGCGGGCCTGGTTGGCCCTACGGACGGGCTTCGGCGATGAAGTCGACGGCCTCCTCGTCGTCACCGACGTCGAGCGGAGCGCAGATGGCCCACGCCGCACCGGCGATCTGCAGGGCTTGGAAGTGCGCACGCAATGTGTCGACCGAGCCGTGCACCAGCGCCGGCCGGGGGCCGTGGCGCTCCAGCTTCTCGGCGGCGCGGCCGTCGGTGCGGCCGATCAGGACCTGGCCACCCCACGTGACGTCGACCGGCATGCCCGCCGCCCGCTCGGCGAAGCGATCCGCCGACAGGCCCCAGGCATTCCAGCCGTCGGCTTCGGCCGACGCGATGTCTCGCGCCCGGTCGGAGTCGCCGCCCACCCATGTGGTGACACCCAGGCTGCGCAGGCGGCGGCAGCAGTCGACGAGCTGGGCCGCTCGGGCGTCCGCCGGCGGAAAGCCGACGCCGTAGGCGACGTTCTCGTCGCGGTTGTAGCGGTCGCCGGTGCCCAGCCCGGCGATGAAGCGGTGGCCGTCGAGCATCCGGTGGAGGCTGCGCAGGGTGTGCACGAGCACGGCGTCGGGCAACAGCGACACCCGGGCGACGAACGTGGCCAGCGTGACTCGCGAGGTCTCCGCCGCCAGGGCGCCCAGCAATGTCAGCGAGTGCAGAGCGGGCTGGTCGGGCCGGTGCATCGGCCACAGGTGGTCGAACACGAAGACTCCGTCGAGGCCGACGGCTTCGGCCCGGCGGGCCACGGCGATGGATGCCTCGGCGCTGTCGCGGAACTGCGGCAGCGTGATCCCGAGCCTCACCCCAGCGAGGCTAGGAAACGGTTGCGGTCGCTACTGCTAGCGGATGCTGCGCAGGTCGACGACCCGGCGGGCGGTGACCCGCACCGGAACCGGCTCCAGGCGCTGAAGGGCTCGGCCGATCACCACGGCCGCGGCGAAGGAGAGCACCGTCCACACGGCGAAGCCGATGAGGACGAGGGCAGGGACAGCAACCATTAGCCCCAGCATCGGCATGCGGGGTGCCGGACTTGAGCTATTTCTGCAGAAGTTCTCGAGCGACGAGAGCGGCTCCGATGGCGCCGGCCCGCTCCCCCAGCTGGGCAGGCACAATCGAGACGGGCGGTCGCACGTCACCGGCCAGCACCCGCTCGGGGAAGAGGGCACGCGTGCGGTCGAGAAAGACGTCGGCCGCCTCCAGCAGCCCGCCGCCGATCACGATGGTCTCGGGGTCGAACACGTCGGCCAGGTTCGCCAGCCCTTCGGCCACCCACCATGCAAAGCGGTCCATGAGCTCGACGGCCTCGGCATCGGCCTCACGGGCGGCGGCGGCCACGTGCTCGCCCCGCACGTCGTGGAAGTCGCCGCCGGCCAGCTCGACCACCCGGGTGGCCCGGCCCGCCTCGCCCGCCTCCCGACCGAAGCGGCCCAGGGCGCTGCCCGAGGCGTACCGCTCCCAGCACCCGCGTCCACCGCACGGGCAGGGCGGTCCGTGGGGGTCGACCTTCATGTGCCCCACCTCGCCGCCGAAGCCGTGCGCCCCCCGGTACAGGCGCCCGTCACAGATCAGGCCACCGCCGATCCCGGTGCCGAAGGTGACGACCACCACGTCGTCGCTGCCCCGCGCTGCGCCCCGCTCGTGCTCGGCCCACGCCGCACACGTGGCGTCGTTGTCGACCTGGACCGGCAGTTGCAGCCGCTCCTGCAGCGGCTTTTTGATGGCGAGGTCGCGGACCCCGGGGAGATTGGGGGCGGTGCGGAGCACGCCGTCACGGTTTACGAGACCGGCGGCGCCGATGCCGACAGCGTCGATCGGCCCCTCGACCCGCGCCGCGTCGACCGTGCGCACAAAGGCGTCGATCAGGGCGCTGGCACCCTGCGGGGTGTGCACCCGTCGCTCTCCGGTGACCGTCCCGTCGTCCGTCATCGAGACGGCGAGCAGCTTGGTGCCGCCGACGTCGATGCCCACCGTGCTGGTCACCGCGGGTCAGTCAGAACCGCAGCAGGGCGCCGATCCGGCCCAGGACGTCGAGGTCGGCGTTCTCGCGGCACACCTCGACGGCGCACGACTGGTGGAGGGCCTCGAGCACCGCCTCCTCGACGATGTCGTCGGCCTGTTCCATGCGCGTCCCGCACAGCGGACAGTTCGGCCCCCGCGTCGCCAGGAACGCACACGATGAGCACCGCCAGCCCTGCGCCTCGAAGCCGTCGGATACAAGGAGGGTGTCGACCCGCCGCTCGACGAGCGCACGGAGCACGTCGTCCAGTCCGACAGCGGCGCCGTCGCCCATGCCGAGCGCCGAGCGGAGACGGTCGACTTCAGCTGCTTGGCGTTTACGCAGGACCTCGTCCTCGGCAGTGACCGCCGCCTCTCGCACCTCGTCCTCGCGCGCGCCGACGGGCACAGTGAGATGGGCGGCGATGCGGTCGCGCACGTACGGGTGCAGCGAGCGTTTCAGCGGCCCGGCGATGTCGTTGGGTGCACCAACGAGGAGGTGATCGAAGCCGCTCTCGTTGAACAGCTCGAAGAGGGCGTCGGCCGTGCGCTTCAGGTGCCGGGCAGTGGCGCCGTCGAGGTGATCCCGGACCTGGTCCTTGACCAGCTCGCCGCGGTCGTCCTCGTGCCGGGGCAGGCGATCGAAGCGTTCGCTCCAGTCGACGAGCTGCCCGAGCTGGAACACGAACAGTCGGGCCCGCTGGCGGTCGGCGAGCAGGACGGCGAAGCGCTCCGCCCGCTCGACCACGGCCTCCAGAGGCTTCACCTGCGGATGCTGATTGACGACGAGGCGGTTCGAGACGGACACCGGGAGAGCGACGGTCTCCCACAGGCCGTCGGCCTCGCTGGCGAAGACGGCGACACCGCGCGTGTGCGAGCGGTCGAGTCCGCCCCGGATGTAGGCCTCGATGCGGTCGAGATCCGGGCCGGCATCGGGATGCCGCTCACGCAGCGGCCTCGCCATGCGCTCGAATTCGAGCTGGTAGTCGTGGGGACGGACGTAGCGGCGACCGTCGACGTCGAGGTAGCAGCTCACGACCGGTCCCGAAGCGGTGAAGGCGGCGAGACGGCGGACGACGTCGCCGCTCAGCAGGTCGGCGACCGACGTCTTCAAGAGACCCGGATGTGCTGGACGCGACTCTGGCCGTTGCTCGGCCGGGGTGGCGCCTTCCCGGCGCCCGCGAAATGGGCCGCGGCCGAGGCGAGCGCGACCATGTCGGCCGGGTCCTTCACGAGGTCCTCGGCCACGTCGAGCATCGCCCGGGCCGCCTCGATCAGCTCGAGGGCGGCCTTCTGCAGATGCTCGACCGCTTCGTGCGCCCGCTCTTCGTTCATGGGCGCCCCTCCCCTTGTTCGACGAAGGTGACCTCCAGGCGGTCATCCACCATACGGGCGCCGGCGACCGACCGCCGCTTGAGTGAGTCAGGCAGCACGATGCCCCGACGGTACGGGCCGACACGCACCAGGAGCTCGTCGTCGACGCGGCCCAAGTCGAGGTCGTCGTGGTCGGCGAAGGGCAGCTCGATACGAAGGACGTAGTCGCCGCCGCGTCGCTCGACAGAGAGCGGCTCCGCTCGGTGGAGTATGGCTGCGGCGTCGCGGTCTCCGTAGAGGAGATCGGCGAAGGCCCGCAGGCGCTCGACGCCGACGAGCTCTTCGGGCGCCAGCTCGGCGCGCAGCACGGGAAGCGGTGCGAAGCCGTCCTCGATGGCCGACAGGTGCTCGGCGTGGGCGTCCTTCCAGGCCTTGAACCATGGATCGGTGATCGCCTCCGGCAGTAGGCGGTTGGCGATGACGGCGTCGACCTGGTAGCCGAAGAGCGACAGGTACGTCGACAGACGACGGGCCTCGGCGATCACCATGCGCTCGGGGTTGACCACCAGGCGGACCGTCGTGCGCTCACCGTCCGTGAGCAGCTCGCGCACGCCGTCGAGGCGGTCGTAGAAGCGACGGGTGGCGTCGAAGACCTCCTCGCCGGCGATGGGCAGGGACGTCACCCGCGTGAGGATGGGCCGCACCGCCTTCACCAGCCGCCGCTCCATGGGGAAGATGCGCTCCATGTACCAGGACAGGACGTCGGGCAGCGACAGGAACCGGATGGTCTCGGCGGTGGGCGCACAGTCGACGACGACGACGTCCCACGTTCCCGACTCGGCGAAGGACTTGATGTCGCTGAGGCTGAAGATCTCGTCCAGGCCGGGGATGACGGACAGCTCCTCGGCCTCGAGGGCGTCGAGGCCGGCCCAGCCCAGCACGTCCTGCAGATACGACTGTATCTCGCCCCAGGCGTCCTCCAGCCGCTCCTGGGCGTCGAGCTGCTGGCCCCAGAGCATCGGTGTGATCGGCGAACCGACCGACGTGAGGGGGACGTCGAAGGCGTCGGCCAGCGAGTGGGCGGGGTCGGTGGAGAGGACGATGGTTCGCAGTCCGGCGTCGGCGCAGCGCAGGGCGGTTGCGGCTGCCGTTGTGGTCTTGCCGACGCCACCCTTGCCCGTGAAGAGCAGGATTCGGGTGCCGCTCACGCGTCCGACTCGGCGAACTTCTTCAGCTCGCGCAGCGCCGTGCCCATGATCTTGCCTTCGGCGCGGCGCTTCACGAATCCGGGAATGGGCACGATGAGATCGACCTCCAGGTGGTAGGTCACCAGCGTGCCGCCGTCTTGGGCGTCGAAGGTGTACGAGCCGTCGAGGACGCGCATGATGCTGCCCTCGACCAGTTTCCACGACATCGAGTTGGGGATGTCGGAGTAGTCGTAGGCGAGCGTGTACCGGGCACTCTGGCCCATGGCTGCAGCCCGGTAGGCGACGAGCGTGCCCCGGCCGTCGTGGTCACGCTCGAGTACCTCCACGTCCTTGATGTCAGCGGCCCAGTCCGGGTAGTGCTCGAAGTCGAGGAGCACGTCGAGCAGTTGCTGGGGCGTGGCGTCGATGACGATCTGTTCTGTTGCTCGTTCAGCCATCAGGGGTTCGCCCTCGCTCCGCTCCGCTCCGCTCCCGTGAGCTGATCGTGCTCCGGGCGACGGGCGAAGCCGGCACGCCGGATCAAGATGATGCGTTCGAGCGAGTTCATGTGAGATGGCTCAGGTCGCCGGGCTGTTGCGCTTGACGACGGTGAAGTAGTAGCCGAGGACGATGCCGTAGCCCACGAGGAGGGGCACGGTCACGATGGCGACGACGAGCCACCGTATCCACGCCCGCTTGTCCTGGGCACCGCCGATGAACTGCGACTCGGGCCTGTTGGTGCAGTCAACGAGGGAGAGCAAGGCCGGAAATTCGAGGCCGATGACCAACAGGAGCCAACGCACGGTGTCGACAGGCTACCGGCGCTTCGGCGTGGGGCGCCGGGGCGGAAAGGTCCCGTGGCGAGCCGACCAGAGGCCGCACAGGGCGAGCCCGTACACGGGCGCGAGGATGGCGGTGGCGGCGATCGTGTACGGCCGCGCTGCGGCTGTTCCGAAGGCCACGACGATCTCGACGGCCAGCGACGTGAACAGCTGCGTGCGGACGGGCGTCGGCGCGCCCGACAACAGGAACAGGTTGCTCACGGCGATCTCGTCGGAGCGACTCCGTCGCACGGCGACGGCGAACGCCCACACGAACAGCACGCACCCGATGATGAAGAGCCCGAGGCTGACGGCGAAGCCGAGCCACGCCAGTGGGTGCGGCGCGACGACGCCGGCCACGGTCGCCACGGCGAAGGCGATCGTGCCGACCCAGGACGACCTGACGGTGCGCCAGCCGGTCACGCGGTCGCCTCCAGGCGCTCGAGGGCAGCGTCAAGGCGCGCCGCGAGCACGTCGTAGGAGAATTCGGCGACCGCCCGGCGTCGGGCTTGCTCGCCCTGACGCCGGCGCAGGTCGTCGTCGTCGAGCAGACGCGCGATCGCGGCTGCGACCGCCGCCCCGTCGTTCGGCCGGCGCACGACGGCGCCGGTGTCCCCATCGGCGACCGCTTCGGATGCGCCGCCGCTGTCGCCGGCGACCTGGGGCACGCCGCACGCCGCCGCCTCCAGGAACACGATGCCGAACCCTTCCTGCTCGAGGCCGGCCCAGCGGGTGCGGCACAGCATGGCGAACACGTCGGCGCAGCCGTACACCGACGGCAGGACTTCGTCGTCGACGCGACCCAGGAGACGGACGGGCGCGCCGTTGCGCCGGATGAGGCGTTCCAGCCGCGATCGGTCACGCCCACCACCGGCGACGGCGACCGTGACATCGGGCCGGGCGGGGGCCAGCCTGGCCGCCGCTTCGATGAGGACGTCCATGCCCTTGCGGGGGACCAGGCGGCTGACACTCACGACCAGACGTCCGTCGACGGGGAGTCCCAGGGCGGCGCGCGCCTTGGCCCGCTGTTCGACAGTCAATGGCGTGAAGCGGTCGACGTCGACACCCGGCGGCACGACGGTGGTGGCGAGCGGGCGCTCGGCGACCGCCTCGGCCTGGGCCGCCACCCAACCACCGGCGGCGATGACGTGACGGGCCCCGCGCAGGACGCGCGCCAGCAACGGACGAGACGCGGGGAGGCGTCCGGGCACGGTGATCTCGGCGCCGTGCACGACGAGCGCGTACGGGAGCCCTAGACGATTGCCCAGGAGCCCCAACGGGAGGGCGGGGTCGAGCACCGCGACCGAAGCCCCGGTCTCGACGGCCAACGCCTTGACTTGGGCGGCTACGCCTGGCGCGGGCAGCAGCACGCGCTCGGCCGTGCGACGAACGGCAAACGGTTGGGCGACGTCGAAGGCGCGGTCACCGCTATAGGGCGTGGTGAGCACGGTGAAGCGCTCGGGCGGGAGCCGTCGCCACAGCTCCCAGAGATAGCTCTGGATGCCACCGACCTTGGGGGGGAAGTCGTTGGTGACGAGAAGGTGCATGCAGCGCTACGGCCCGTTCTTGGCGCAGGAATGTGCGGGATCCGCACATTCCTGCGCCAAGAACGCGGCGACAAGATCCGAGCGGCCGAGCCGCTCGGCAGCCCACGCCGCGTGCGACCGCAGCATCGGGTCGCAGTCGGCGAGGGCGCGCCGCAACGCCGCTTCCACATCGGGATCGGTGCCGTCGCCCACGTTCCCGAGGACGACGAGGGCGTTGCGCCGCAGGTACCGCGGCTGGCGCCGGGGGATGTACCACCGGCCGTGGCGGGCAAGCAGCTCCTCGTCCGACGCGGCGAGCAGGTCGAGCACCGGCACCCACGCCTCGTCGCCGTCGTCGGCGGCGCGTGGCGGACGGCGACGGTCCTCGAGCCGATTGGGCGGGCACGCCTCCTGGCAGTCGTCGCACCCGTAGAGGCGGTCGCCGAGCGCTAGGCGGAACTCGACGGGGAAGTCGCCGGGCGCCTGGAGCAGATGGGCGAGGCACCGGCGGGCGTCGAGCACACCGGGCGCCACCAGAGCGCCGGTCGGGCACGCCGGCATGCAGCGGGCGCACGCACCGCAGCCGTCGGGAAGGGGGACGGCGGACGGGAGATCGGCGTCGGTGACGATCGAGCCCAGCACGAACCACGACCCATGGCCCTCGAGCAGCACGTTGGCGTTCTTGCCGTACCAGCCGAGGCCGGCTCGCACCGCCGCCTCGCGGTCGACGAGGCGGTTGTCGTCGACCAGGACGACGGCGGTGTGGCCATGCTCACGGAGCACACGAGCGGCGACGTCCAGCGCTCGGCGCACCGGTTCGTAGTTGTCCTGCCACGAGTAACGAGCCACGCGGCCGGCGAGCTCGGGGGGTGGCGCGGGAGCGGCGGCTCGGTAGGACCGGGCGCCGACGACGAGGGAGCGGGCACCGGCAACGGTCGCCGACGGGTCGGTCGCCCGCTCGGGGTTGCCATACGTGAAGTGCATCCCGCCGTGCAGCCCCGCGGCCTTGCGCTCGGTCAGATGGCGACGGGCGTCGGCGAAGGGCTCGGCGGGGGCGACACCGACGGCGTCGAGACCGGCGTCGAGAGCGGCACGGCGGACGGCGTCCCACAGCGAATCCACCCCGTCATCCTGCCCGTCGGCGGCACGCCGCTTCTCTCCGGGCGCGACAGAGGTCAGCGGACGCGCAACGGACGGCGCTCACGGTCGTTGCCGTCGCTCTCGGGCGTCTTGCGGGCCATGAGCCGCCGGGCGAGGAGACTGCGGGCCAGAGGCCCGCTCGCCGGCGCCGACGGGACAACCTCGTCAGTAGCCGCGGCGGACGGTTCGGCCGCGGCCCTCTGCGGTTCCGCAGCGCAGCCGACCAGGGAC
>CADDZP010000023.1 GCA_902812475.1 Actinomycetota bacterium
GGGGGAGCTCGAGGGGGGAAGGTTTCCTTCCCACCTCGAAGGACCTATCCCAGGCGCTCGATGATGGTCGCGTTCGCCATCCCGCCGCCCTCGCACATGGTCTGCAAGCCCCAGCGGCCGCCGCTGCGCTCGAGCTCACAGAGGAGGGTCGTCATCAAGCGGGCGCCCGAGCAACCGAGCGGGTGGCCCAGGGCGATGGCGCCGCCGTTGACGTTGACCTTCTCCATGTCGGGGTGGTGCTCCTTCTCCCACGCCAGCACGACAGAGGCGAACGCCTCGTTGATCTCGGTCAGATCGATCTGGTCCATCGTCATGCCGGCCCGCTCGAGGACCTTGGATGTGGCCGGGATGGGCCCGGTCAGCATCGTGATGGGGTCGACGCCGGCGAGGGCGAAGGCGTGGAACCGGGCCCGGGGGGTCAGGCCGAGCTCGTTGGCCTTCTCCTCGCTCATGATCAGCAGGGCAGCGGCGCCGTCGGTGATCTGCGACGAGTTGCCCGCCGTCACCTTGCCGTCGGGCTTGAACGCGGGCTTGAGGTTGGCGAGGGACTCCATCGACGAGTCGGGGCGGATGCCTTGGTCGCGCGCGAACTCCTCCTTGCCCTCCTCGGTCTCGACGGTGATCGGGATGATCTCCTTCTCGAAGCGGCCCTCTTCCGTGGCCCGGGCGGCGCGCTTGTGGCTGTCGACGCTGAGTTGGTCGAGGTCCTCACGCGAGAGGCCCCACTTGTCGGCGATCATCTCGGCCGAGATGCCCTGGGGAACGAGGCCGCCGGCAGCCTGGTAACGCTCCATCATCTTGGGCCCGAACGGCATGCCCGGTCCGTTCATGGTGACGCCCATGGGCACCCGGGTCATGCACTCCACGCCGGCGGCGACCACCACGTCGTAGGCGCCGGCGATGACGCCCTGGGCCGCGAAGTGGGCCGACTGCTGGGACGAACCGCACTGGCGGTCGACGCTGGTGCCGACCACAGACTCGGGGAACCCGGCGGCCAGGGCCGCGTTGCGCCCGATGTTGAGGCCCTGCTCACCGGTCTGCATGACGCAGCCCATGATCACGTCCTCGACCAGCGCCGGGTCGAGGTCGTTGCGCTGCACGAGCGCCTTCAACGTCTCGGCCGCCAGGTCGACGGGGTGCCAGTCCTTCAGCTTCCCGTTGCGCTTCCCGAGCGCGGTGCGGACTGCGTCGACGATGACAGCGGTGGCCATGGGGGGCTCCTCCTGCGAACTAGACCGGTCGGTCAAGTTTCCTACCCGGAATTTCCTATCGCAACTTGGGCGCGGCGAACATGGCGCCGTGAAGAACATGGACCGCTGGCTGGGCGACGGCGGCATGCCCGTGATCGAGGCGGTGGGTGGCCGCTTCGACGCCTACGGAGTCGGCGAGGACGGGCGGGGCTGGGTGACGGCGGCATGGAGTCCGACGGCGATGGCCTGCAATCCCCACGGGGTCGTGCAGGCGGGCGTGCATTCGGTGCTGCTCGACGCGGCGATGAACTTCGCCATCAACACCGAGCTCGACGGGCGGGACCGCACGCGCGCCACCCTGGAGATGAAGACCGAGACCATGCGCGTCGCCAATGCGGGTGACGAGCTGCGCATCGAGGGCCGGGTCGTACGCATGGCCCGCCAGGTCGCCTACGCCGAGGCCAGCGCCCGCGACGGTGCCGGCCAGCTTGTGAGCAGGGCGACGGGCACGTTCCTTCTCCATCGACAGCCCGAGTAGGGAACGAGCGAGCGCTGTCATGCGTTTGCACGATCAAGAGGATGGTTCTCAACTCGAGCTGAAGGGAAGAACCACAGGGTGCTTTTGCTCGTGCTCATCGGGGTGCTGGCGTGGTTGGGCGTCTCGATCGTCGTGGCGCCCGTTGTCGGCATGGCTCTGCGCCGCCTCGACACCCTGGAGCGGGCGCGCTCGGTGGCTGTCCTGCACGCCCGGGCGGAGCATCCGGCGAGCCGCCACGCCGCCTGATCGTCCTTGAACCACGCCTGGCCCTCGGCCAGAGTGCGGCGGTGACAGTCAGCGCGCAGACACCCGAACGGCGGCTGCTCTTCGCCACCGCCATCTACGGCGCGCTCAGCATCGCCCTTGTCGTGGTCGACTGGGAAGGCGACGGCAACGAGTGGCACCTCGTAGAGGTCATCGCCGGCTACGTCATCACCATGTGGGCGACGCACACGTACGCGGCCCTCGTGACAACCGGCGAGTTGCGACGTTGGAGCGACGTCGCTCGCCACGAGTTCCCCGTCGCCGCCGCCGGTCTCCCCGCCCTCGCCATCGCCGTGATCGGCCAGGCGCTGTCGTGGAAGCAGGAGGAGACCGCCGACCTTGCGCTGATCGCCTGCGCCGTGACCCTGGTCGCCATACAGGTCAAGCTCGTCCGCCAACTCGGCCGCGGCCGCAACCGGGTGATCTCCACCGTCGCCGTCGACATGCTGTTGGCCGCCATCATCGTGACCCTCCACATCACCATCTGACCGCCGCCCCGACCGTGTAGCCGTTCGACCTATGCAGACGGACGGCGCCGACGCCCGATCACAACGACACGGCTGCGTGGAGATGCCGGTGCGGCTACGCCAACGTCAGCGCCGCGAGGTGCATGCAGTGTCGCCGGCCTCGCACAGGCCTCTGGCGTCGCAGGCTCGTCTCCTGCGCCTGCATGGTGATGTTCGGCATCGTGGCCAGCGCCGTGTGGTCACCGGCGCGCGGCGTCGCACGGGCCGCTCTCGCCGCTCGGGCATCGACGCCTCCCACGCCGCCCGCGGTGGCACGAAGACCCGCGGGGCGGGTGAGCGCGCGCCGTCCGGCAATCACCGTCACTCGCCCAGCACGGTCGGTCCGGGATCGATGTGCAGCAGCTCGTCAGGCGGTCGAGCGCGCCGGTGACCACCTCGGCCCCGGATTCGAGTTCAGGTGCCCGAACTCGGACTATCCACGCTGGGGTGCGACATCGGTGACACCGTGTGGACCGTGCTGGGTCGAGATCAACACCGCCGCCATCGGGCGGGATGACGCCGTGCTGCGCTACGTCATGGCCACGAGTTCTGCCATTCGCACGGCATCGCCGACGAGCAGGCGGCCGACGACTGCGCCGCCCACTACGGCTTCCCGAACCGCTACTTCAAGCGGTGACAGCGGGTCGTTCGCATGACACAGCGACTCCAGCGGCGGACGGACGCCTCGGACCGCTACCCCGGATAGCTGAGGCCGAAGCCGAAGGGGTACAGCACCTTCGTCGACGGCGGCGGCTCGGTGATCGTGACCGAGAGCTTGCCCGCCGGGTTCACGCCGCCGAACAGCGTGTCGGCCGCCGTCAGCAGCGACGTGGTGTGGTAGTTCCACGCGTTGAGGAAGGCGGCCACGCCGGGCAAGTAAGCGGCGTCGTACGGCGTCCCCTGGGCGATGACGATCACCGGCTTGCCGGTACGCACGAGCGAGTCCACCAGCTGCTCCTGGGGACTGAGCAATTCCGCGCCCTGCCAGACGTTGTACACGAGCACCACGATCACGTCGTTGCCCTGCGACTTGGTGACCGCCTGGCTGATGGTGTTCTGGTCCGGGGCGTAACCGGTGGGGAAGGCGTTGGCCTGCGGTCCCTTGGCGTCGATCTGCTGGGCGACAGTGTCGACGGAGGGCAGGGCACCGTTGATCTGCCAGCCCGTGACGAAAACGTTCTTCGTCTTCTTGGGGTCGAGCGGCAGTAGGTTGTTGACGTTGCTCAGCAGGGTCATCGAGTCCTGAGACGTCTGTTCGGCCAGCTCGAGGTGGGATTCGATGCCGACGATGCGCCCGACCTCTGACGGGTCCTGATATGGGCTCTTCACCAGCCCGAGCCACCACTTCATGTGGAGGATGCGCCGGACCGAGTCGTCGATCCTGCTCTGCGGGACCTGGCCGTTCTCCACGGCCTGCACGACGCCGTTGTACATGGCGTCGAGCTGGCTCGTGGGCGGCGCGCCCTGCGCCAGGCGCAGCAGCTGATCATTGCCGGCGTTGAGCGCCATGAGGGCGATCTGGGCCGGCGTCTTGTTGAGGGCCTGAACGGCGCCGGCGCCCAAGTCGTCGGTGACGACGACGCCGCGGAAGTGGAGCTGGTTCCGCAGCATGTTGGTGACGAACATGGGGCTCAGAGCGGCCGGGAGTCCCAAGGAGTCGATGTTCGGGTAGGTAGCGAAGTTCGTCATCACCTGCTTCACGCCTGCCTTGATCGCGGCCTTGAACGGCGGCAGGTCGATGGACTGCAGCTGGGCGAGCGTGCGGTCTGAGGCGCCGGGCGCCACGTCGGTGTTCGTCGTCACGCTGCCGAGTCCTGGGAAGTGCTTCGCGGTGGCAACGACCCCCGATTTCCTGTTCTGCTGAAAGCCCTTCACCTGGGGGCCGACGTAGCTCTGGACCACAACGCTGCGGTCACTGAACGAGCGGGCACCGTCCGATTGGTTCAGCGGGTTGGTGTTCACGTCGACGACGGGAGCGAAGCCGGCGTCCACGCCCATGGCCCGCATCTCCTGGCCCATGACGTGGGCGACGTCGCCTGCGGTACTCGTGTCGCCGATCGCACCCTGGCCCATGTTTCCGGGAAACAGGGCGGCCGGCGCCCCGATGACCTGGACGGTGCCGCCCTCCTGATCGGTGCTGATGAAGGCAGGGACGGGCACCCGCTGCGACGTGGACACATGCTGGATGCCGTTCGAGAACCCGACGAGCTGCAGCGGGTTCTGATAGTTGCTGCCGAAGTAGAAGACGGCGCCCAGGTGGTACTTGTCGATAACCTCCTCGCACGTGTCGACGCCGTAGGCACTCCTCGTATTCGCCACGGCAGTCGGATCCCCGTCGCGCACGGCGACACCGAAGCAGTTGGCCACGAACAGCTGGCCGACCTTCTCCTGCAGCGTCATCTTCCCGAGCGTGCTGTTGACCCACCGGCTCTCGGGGGTGCCGCTCGATGCGGCGCTCGCCGGTACCGCCCAGAACGCCGCGGCGACGACGCAGGCAAGGGCGACGATGCGCACCGGCGTGCGCTGGGTGGTTCGAACGGGCGCCACCGTGTCCATGGCAATCCTCCGAGTGCGACGAATGCGGAACGCTAGATGTTGCGGCGGAGTGTGCGGTGCCGCCCAAGCGCCCAGGCGTGAACCGGCCGTACGCGCCGTCCGCTGACGAACCGAAGATGGTGAGTGGTGGGTGATGGTGGATAGTTCGGGAAGCCTCTGGCGGGTTCCCGACCAGGGGCTCCAGAATCGGAGCTCGCGGGGCGTCACACGGTCAGCGACGAGCCGTCACACGCTGCCTGCTCGGAGAGGCAATCCAGCGGTCCAAGGCCTCTAGAGGCGAGCGTCCTGGCATCCGACCGGACCTGAGCCTCACTCCGCCGCGCCCTATCGAACCCCTGATGGAGCCGCCTATCGATGGTGCTCGCCGCTCACGGCGAACCGAAGGTCTCGCCTCGGCAGCGGCGGCGGCTTCGCGAGACCGCCATGCGGGAGCGGCGGCACGTACTTGGGAAGACGCAGCGCCAGCGAAGGCTTTCGCCCGACACCGGCGAAGTTCATCTGGAGAACGCCGCGCATGATCGACGTCAGCCCGACGACATACGCCAGCAACGCGTACGGTTCCACGCTGAGGTGGCAGTCGGCCACGCCCGCCGTGGGATCGACCGTCGCGCAACCGTGGTCCATAACGAGACGGAGCGGCGAGGCGCTGCGGACGTGGAAGCAGTACGTGGCGTTGACCGACGCGGTCGCTTCTGAATCGACAAGAGAGGAAGTGCCGCGGAGATGACGGCCCGCACCAACATGGGATCGACGCTCCACTGTTCGCCGGTGGCGCGAGCGAGTTGTCGGCCGTGAAGCTCGATGTCGCCGACGACAATGGCGCGCAAGGCGTCCGGCGCCGCGCGTGGTCGGCCGACCAGGGCGCCGTCCGGCGCCGCGTGGGCGAGCGCTGAATCGACCATCGCCAAGCCCTCGGAGAATCGTTCGCGCAACGCCGAAGGGCTGCGATCCCTGACGGAGGCCGCCAGCAGCTCGTCGATATCCGCCCCCGCTCCCTCGTCAGAGACACTGGCTCGTCCGGCGATCACGTTGGTCTTCTCGCCGAGGTCGCCCGCGAGGTGCGCAGCCACGTCGTGCGACGTCCACGTCATGCGTGGGACCGGTCGCGGGCCGGGTGGCAACCGAGACAGCACCTCCGCGAACTGCTCGCCCCGCTCGAGGAGTGTCTCTGTGTGCACTGCGCCCGCTTTCGTCCTCAGCCGAACGTCCACTCTTCAACGTACGAGCACAGGGTGCCATCAGCCGTATGGCCGATTTCGCTTACTCAGTACGGACCGTGGTTGGGGGTCGGTGGGTCTTGAGTTCGTGAGTGAGTGAGTTCGTCAGTGAGTCGGTTGGTGGAGACGACCGGACTCGAACCGGCGACCCCTTGCTTGCAAAGTAGGCCGTGGCGTCCACCGCCGCCACCAGCGTGACCTGCCCGAATGCGCAAAAGCGCAGGTCCGAGCGCACATCGAAGTTGGCCTCGCGTAGCCGGCAGTGACCGCTGAAAACCCCGTCGTGCCATTCGTTATGGCACGCGGATGGCACGATCGCTGACGTCGACGTCAGCGATCCCCTTGCACACCGTCATACAATCAAGGCGCCAGATCGAGCGAGATAAAGGAGATAACGATGCTCGAACTCTCGGCGGTTGACCTCGACGCGCTTGCCCAGGCACTCGAGGACCACGGCGACCTCACGCACTGGTTCGTCGACCCGGCCACGGGCGAGGTCATCCCGTGGTCCGACGACATGGACGACGAGCCGAATCCAGAGGACCGCGGGGCGCGCTACGTCGATCCTCTCCCGTCCCACGAGGCTTACGAGGACATGCGGGACTTCGTCGCCCGGGTTCCTGAGCGGCGAGCAGCCGAGCTGTTGGCTCGTGCGATCGAAGGTCGTGGCGCGTTCCGGCGCTTCAAGGACACGCTCTTCGAGTTCCCGGCGTTGCGAGATGCATGGTTCGCCTTTCACGACGTCCGTATGTCGCGGCGCGCCGTCGAGTGGCTGGAAGCCGCACAGCTCATCGACCCAGCGGAAGCCGAGAGAGCGCTGTCCGAGCTCGACGACCCTCCCATCGGCGAAGGGGTGATCGATCCCTGGGATGTCGCCTCGAAGGTGGCCGAGGAGCTGCGTGAGGTCTTCGGCGATCGCCTGGTCGACGTCGTCGTGTTCGGGTCCTATGCCAACGGCACAGCGACCGATGACTCCGACCTCGACTTGGCCGTCGTCGTGCGAGGCGTGGACGCGCCGTGGGAGGAGAGCCGGCGCATCGACGAGATCCTGTGGCGCCACACGCTTGAAGCCGGCATCACCCTGTCGGCCTTCGTCGTCGACGCGGACGAATGGGAGCACACCCGCCGTCCAGTGCTGCGCACGGCCAAGGCGTCCGGCCGATCGGTGGTGTGAGCGGCGAAGGTCTCGCCGAACTCGACCGCAGCCGCCAGGAGCTCGCCGCGGCACGGTTGCTCTGCGACAACGGCTTTCCCGCCCAAGCCATCTCGCGCAGCTACTACGCCGCGTTCTACGCGGCCGAAGCTGCCCTGCTTCGGGTTGGAGAGGTCAGATCGAAGCACGCCGGGGTCATCGCTGCGGTGGGAAAGCTTCTCGTTGTCGAGCGCGGCCTTGACCCTCGAGCCGGTCGCTTGTTGCGCTCGCTCTTCGAGCGTCGCAGCCGAGCCGACTACGAAGCCGAAGCCGTTCCCGCTGAAGAAGGCGCAAGGGCAGTCGATGATGCGGCTTTGGTCGTGCAGGCGATCGAAGCCTGGCTCAGCGACGGCCCCGAAGCAGGTGCCCGCCCCCGTCAAGCCTGACCCATAGGCGCTCGGGAACGGCACCTCCGTGACTACGCTCGTGGCTGGGTTCTCGCGTACGAAGGTGCCCCTATAGGGGCCAGAACGTCACCGAGTTCGGCGCTCGGAAGTGCCGGGTCCCGTGCGGCTATCACTAACGGCGAACGGTCCCTTGGGTTACGAACGGGTGTTCGATAGAATGTTGCCGTGGTCCATGAGATCCAGGCTGCCGGCGCTGTTGCTTTCGCCTTCCGACCAGATTTGACCGCCCAAAAACGTTCAGCTGAACGCACGCAACGGTCCCGCGGTCATCCACGGCGACCGGGCCGACGCCGAGGTGCTGCGGGGCGAAGCAGCAACGGTCCTGGCCACCGTCGGGCTGCGCCTGTCGGAGACCAAGACCACCGTCGCCCACGTCGACGAGGGCTTCGTCTTCCTCGCCTGGCGCATCCGGCGTCACCGGAAGCGAGGCACGGCCAAGCACTTCGTCTATGCCTATCCGGCCAAGATCTCTCTTCGGAAGGTCATGGCCACGGTGAAGACCCTGTGCCGCCAAGGTCGCAACGAACCGCTCTACGAACTGCTGCGCCGGCTCAACCCGGTGCTGCGGGGCTGGACCAACTACTTCCGACACGGGGTGTCCAAGGCCACCTTCGGCTACCTGCGCGCCTATGTCTGGCACCGGGTCGTCGGCTGGCTGCGCCGCAAGCATCCCGGCGCCAACTGGAAGTGGCTCCGACGCCGCTACCTCCCCGGGTGGTGGCCGACGGCGAGGCAACGCTGTTCGACCCCAGTGCCGTGGCCATCCGCTACGTGCGCTACCGGGGACCGATCATCGATGCCACGCCATGGACGAGGACCATCGTCGCGTCACCCGCATGACATGAGCTCGTGGAGAGCCGGATGCGGGGAACTCGCACGTCCGGTTCGGCAGGCGGGCCGAGGAAACGGATCAGCCGAAAGGTTGGCACCGCGCCTCGGCCCGACCAGACCACACCTGCGCGGCGCTGCTGATCGCCGAAGGCGCACATGCCCTGGCCGTCATGAAGTGGCTCGGCCATTCGTCGATCACCGTGACGATGAACACCTACGGGCACTTGTTCCCGGCGCTCGAGGAGGCGTTGACGGGCAGCCTGGACCGCTCCTACCGAGCCGCCGAAGCCGCTGGCTCGGGACAAGTTGTGGACCGCTTATGGCACGCTGATGGCACGCCGACACGCGATGTTGATCGCTCAAGTACACCCCGTACCGTGCGACCTGCGCTTTCGTTCGTGGAGACGACCGGACTCGAACCGGCGACCCCCTGCTTGCAAAGCAGGTGCTCTTCCAGCTGAGCTACGTCCCCGTATGTACTGATTTATCCAGCGATGGCCCCTCTACCTGGGCTTTCGTGCCCGTCCCTCCCTCCTTTCGTTGTGTCGCAGTGGGTCGGAGTGTGTCCAAGATCGTGGGGGAAAACGGGGGAAACAGCCGTGTCCACGTCTCCCCGTGGGGGAATTCAGGGGGAAAATCGTTGCGTACCAAGGGTCGCATCGTACCGACCCTGCAGCCGCGTGGAAGCCTTACTCCGTGGCGCCGAAGAACCGCTCGAACAGGTCCCCGTTGGGTGACACATAGAGGTCCTGCGTGACCCGCACCGTGGAGTGGCCCAGCAGGCGGGAGACGTCTTCGATGCGGGCACCGGGCTGGTCTCAGGGCCCAGGTTGCAAAGACGTGGCGCAGCGAATGGAGCGTCCACACCCGTCCGTCGTCTCAACGCGGCTAGCCGACGACAGTCGCAGCGGGGCCGAACGTGTTGCGGCCGTAGTTGGAGCGGCGGGGCCAAGCGCCCCGCGGAGAGTTACCGCGGGTGTGAGCTGAACCAGTGGGCAAGCGCCGGGACCAAGTGGCGGCGCGCACCCGTCCCCACGAAGAGCCCTGCGTGGCCGGCAGGGATGCAGAGCCGGCGGAACCCGGGCGAGCCGACGAGCGCTCCGAGGGCCTCACTCGACCGAGGCGGGACGATGTGGTCGTCCTCGCCGACGACGCTCAGCAGCGGAGTCGCGATATCTGACAGTGAGACGTCTCTTCCGCCGAGGGGGAACGTTCCCGATACCAGGATGTTGCGGCGGATCAGCAGCTCGGCAACCTGCGTGAACGCAGCACCGGGGAACGGAACGTGGTCGCTGGCCCAGCCGCTCATCATCTGGTGGCCGGCGACGTAGTCGTCGTCCCATAGGTTTTGGAGAAGGGTGACGGTCGCGTTCAGCGGACCGGTGGGCCGCAGGGCGGCGAACCCGCGCATGAGGGCGGCCGGCGGCACGTTGCCCGAGCCGTCGATGACGTCGTCAGGGTCGAGGCGTCCCGGCTGCAAGAGAGTGGATAGGGGGCCGAGCTGGTCGAAGTCGACCGGCGTCGCCATCACGACAGCACTCGAGACAGTGGCAGCGCGGCGGGCGGCCAGGTACAGGAGGGTCAGGACGCCGCCCAGGCAGTAGCCGAGCAGGTGGACATGCTCTGCACGCGACGTACGGACCACGGCGTCGACGACGCGAGGCAGGTAGTCGTCGGCGTAGGTCTCGATGGTGTTGGCAGCCTCGAACCCGTCGGGCACACCCCAGTCGACGAGGTAGACGTTGAAGCCCCGCCCGTTCAGTGCCTCGATGAGGCTGTGGCCCGGTGCCAGGTCGAACACATAGCTGCGGGTGACCAGGCTGTGGACGATGACGACCGGTGCCGACGTCGTCGGGGTCCGGGCGGAGTAGCGGAGAACACGGACCTTGTCGGCGCCCCACACGACGTCGGCCGGGGACGGAGGGCGCGGAGCCGGTTCGCCGTTGACCAGCCGGAGCCCGTTCTGGACTCGACGGAGCGCCCGGCCGGCGTCGCGCCGGGCGCGGCTGGAGACCTGCTCAGGGTCGAAGAGCTCGAACACCAGGGTGCTCCTCGTCGGTGGCCGACCCCTCCTGCAGGCGGCCGACCTGCCGGCGCAGCTGCCCCACTTCGGCCAGGAGGCGGCTGACGTCGCTTGCCGCCGGGAGGTTCCAGAGGTGCAACCAGCGTCGGGTGGACCGCGTCAGCTCCCGGTAGGCGAGCCTTCGCAGGCGGGCGACGGCACCGACGGCGTCGGCGAACTCGTTGCTGTTGACGATGCGCTCAGCCCGGAACGCCACGCGACGCTCGACGGCGTCGAAGACCTGCCGCCACACGGGCTCCATCACAGCGCCACGTCCTCACGCGACGCCGCTGCCTCGAGCACCGAGTTCACGACCTCGTCCGCCGATGCACCAGGTCCGAGCACGGCGAAGACGCCAGCCTCGACGAGAGCGGGCACGTCGACGTCGGGGACGATGCCCCCGACGATAACAGGGATGTCCGCCCCGGTCCTGCGCACCGCGTCCACCACCTTCGGAGCGAGCGTCCGGTGGGCGGCATTGTGCATCGAGAGTCCGATCACGTCGATGTCCTCCTGTACGGCGGTAGCTGCGAGCGCCACTGGGGTTTGGCGCAGACCGGCATAGATGACCTCCATCCCCGCGTCGCGGAGGACGCGGGCGACCACTTTGACGCCACGGTCGTGGCCGTCGAGTCCCACCTTGGCGACCAGGACGCGCAGTGTCACGTCTTCACACGCCCGCCGGTTCCTGCCACGTGCCGAACACGCCGTCCAGCGTCGAGATCATCTCGCCGACGGTCGCGTAGGCGCGGGCGCCGTCGAGGAAGGCGGGCATCAGATTGACGTTGGGTCGGGTCGCGTCGTCGGCCAGACGCTCGAGGGCGCCGCGGACGGCAGTGTCGTCCCGCCCCTGCTTCACCGCCGCCAGCCGCTTGCGTTGCTGCTGCTCGACTGCTTCGTCGATGTACAGCGTCGGCGGGCGCAAGTCGTCGCCCTCGGTGAAGCCATTGGCGCCCACGAGGACCCACCGTCTGTTCGCCAGCTTGCGTTGGAAGTCGTAGCTCGCGTCTGCGATCTGACCCTGGAACCATCCCTGCTCGATCGCCTCCACCGTGCCTTCGAGCATCGACCCCGCGCCCTGGGCGTGGACGTGCGCGAGCAGCTCGTCCGCCTGGCGTTCGAGTTCGTTGGTCAAGTGCTCTACGAACCAGGATCCACCCAGGGGATCGGCGACGTGGGCGGCGCCCGTCTCGTGGGCGATCACCTGTTGCGTGCGAAGGGCCACGCGGGCCGCCTGTTCGGACGGCAGGGCCAGCGCTTCGTCATAGGCGTCGGTGTGCAGGCTCTGCGTCCCGCCCAAGACGGCGGCCAGCGCCTCGATCGCGACCCGGGCGATGTTGACGAGCGGCTGTTGGGCGGTGAGGGAGACGCCAGCCGTCTGGGTGTGGAAGCGCAGCTGCGTCGAGCGGGGATCGGTTGCGCGGTAGTGGTCGCGAAGCCATCGGGCCCAAATACGACGGGCGGCCCGGTACTTGGCGACCTCCTCGAAGAAATCGATGTGGGCGTTGAAGAAGAAGCTGAGACGAGGCGCGAACTGGTCGACGGTGAGACCTGCCCGGATGGCGGCCTCCACGTAGGCGAAGCCGTTGCCGAGGGTGAAGGCCAGCTCCTGAGCGGCGGTCGAGCCCGCCTCTCTGATGTGGTAGCCGGAGACGGATACCGGGTGCCACTGGGGCAGCTCGGCGGCGCAGAAACGCACCACGTCGGTGACCAGCCGCAGCGAGGGCCGCGGGGGGAAGATGAATTCCTTCTGGGCCTGGAACTCCTTGAGGATGTCGTTCTGAAGCGTTCCCCCGAGGGCGCGCCTGTGGATTCCGCCGCTGTCGGCCACGGCGATGTACATGGCGAGGACGATCGGCGCCGCCGAGTTGATCGTCATCGATGTTGTGACCGCTCCGAGGTCGATGCCCGCGAACAGGTCCTCCATGTCGGCGAGCGTGTCGACGGCCACGCCGGCCCGGCCCACCTCGCCCTCAGCCAGCGGGTCGTCGGAATCGCGGCCGAGGAGTGTGGGCATGTCGAAGGCCGTGGACAAGCCGGTCCCGCCCGCCGCGAGCAGCTCCTTGAAGCGGGCGTTGGTGTCTTGTGCGGTGCCGAACCCGGCGAACTGCCGCATCGTCCAGAGCTTGGAGCGGTACATCGACGCGTACGGCCCGCGCGTGTAGGGGAACTGGCCGGGCAGATCGGTGCCGTCGGGGCCGTACACCGCCTCGAGCGGTAAGCCCGACATGGTCTCGAAGTCGGCGTCCCGCAGGTCGGAGCCGTCGTAGGCCGCCTGCCACGCCGGGCGGTTGGCCATCACGTCGGCCGGGTGGGTTCGAACGACTCCCGGCGGTCGGCGACAAGGTGGTGACGGTCGACGTGGTCGAACAGCAGGTGCACCTGAAATGTGGCGTACCCGCAGAAGGGGCACACCTCCGCGGCCACCGCCTGGCTCGTCACACCGTTAACTTATCACTCAGTCAATTATATCGTCAACCTCGTTCCACCAAGCTTCGAAATGCGGACGAACGCGGCCATCAACAAGCTCGAGGACCATGCCGTTGGGCGGAGCGAGGTACGCGAACATTCCGAAGCCTTCCTCGGGCCGCTTCTGCGCTGCTACCAACGCCCATCCGTCGCCGGTGAGGTGGCCGACCTCCCCCGCGACATCGTCGACCCACACCCCCACGTGATGGGCGCCAGGGGCGTCGCCCCCGTGCCAGATGCTGCCTGGCGGCCCCTCGACCAGCTCGATATGGTGCGAACCTTCCAGCGAGTACGTGAAGCGCAGCGTGACTGTGGCGGAACCGCCCTCGGGCGTCCAGACCGGCTGCGGGCCATCTCGCGGAACCGCCCACCTCACGCCCATGGACGGCCCCAGCTCCTCCATCGCCGACGCCAGCGACGGTACGCGAACCCCCGTGTGGAAGACGCGTCGAGGGTCGATCACGGAAGGTTCCCCTGGACGCGCCGCCGCACGAGATGCATACTACTAATTGACTGATCATTTTGCTAGCGCTCGAGGGGGCCAATGAAGGACGTCGTGACGATGCCGGACCGGTTGGCCTCCTTCCTGAGCGAGAGCGACGGGCGCAAGGCGACGGTCGAGGGCTATCAACTGCTGACCGGCGGCTACAGCCGCGTCATGGCCAAGGCCGACATCCGTTGGGACGACGGCTTGGTCGAGAGCATCGTCCTGCGCGGCGATCCGCCGCCCGACGAAGCGATGCTCGACACCGACCGGGATATCGAATGGGACGTGTTGCGGGCGCTCACAGCGCTGGGCGACGTGCCGATGCCGGCCGCTCGCTACTACGACGCCACGGCCGAGCACCTCGGCACCAAGTGCATCGTGCTCGACTGTGCACCGGGCCCGACGCTTCAGTCGTTGGTCGCGGGCGCCGTCGACCCGATGGCGTACCGGGACCGCCTGGTCGATGCAATGGCGTCGGTTCACGCTGTCGACGTCGGCCCTCTGCCGCCGACGCTCACACGGCCGCCGACCTGGGACGGCTATCTCGACCGCACCAACGCCCTCTGGGCCGGGACGGAGCGCCTGCTGGCTGAGGCCGATCCGGCCATGCGTTACGTGGGGGCGTGGCTCGACGCCAACCGGCCGCCGCCGATGGACCTGGTCCTGTGCCACGGCGACTTCCAGGCCTCGAACATCCTCGTCGACCCCGACGAGAGCTTC
The DNA here is from genome assembly GCA_902812475.1 of Actinomycetota bacterium. Classification (GTDB taxonomy): domain Bacteria; phylum Actinomycetota; class Acidimicrobiia; order Acidimicrobiales; family AC-14; genus CADDZP01. The sequence goes on from CADDZP010000023.1 coordinate 14,440, forward strand.
CAGGTGATCGACTGGGAGTACGCGCACGTCGGCGACCCGCGTGAAGATCTTGGATGGTACGTCCTGTACTCCAAGTCGTCCCCGCCGAGCCTGTACGACCCTGATCCCGAGGCCTTCCTCGCCCGCTACCGCGAACGCACCGGCGCCGACGAGCTCTCCGTCAACCAGGCGACCGTGGGGTACTTCAGCGTGGTGTCGATCGTGAAGGTCTTCAGCCAGATCGTCCTGGCGGCCAAGGCCATGCACGAAGGCACGGCGGCGTCGGTTCTGACGATGTACAACCTCAACGTCGTGGCCGTCGGCCACATGAACATGCTTGGTGCGTGCGCCGAGCTGGCCGAGCCCCTCGCGGCTCTACGCCAGGCGGCCGCACCGCTCACGGAGGTGCTCTCGTGATCACCCGTCCCACGACCGATCAGATCCTGCGTGAGTGCAGCCGGCAGCTGTCCGACACCGTGCTCCCCGAAGTGCAGAGCGAACACGCGCGCGTCACCGTGCAGATGCTCGAGCATGTGCTGCGCAACGCTGCCATCCGCTGCGCCCACGAGATCGCGTGGATGCGTGACGAGACGGACGCAATGGAGTCCTACGCCCGCGATGTCACCGCCGCCCTCCCCGACCGGGGGACCGAAACAGCCCGCGCCCTCGCGGCACTGGACGCCGCGCCGCGAGACAGTCTCCAATTGGAGGACGTCGTCGACACCTACGGGCGGGCGGGCGAGGCCCTTTCGTGCGCGCTCGAGGCCGCGGTGGCCGCATCGCACGCCGAGCTGAGCGGTCGGGCGACCGAGCTGCTCGCTCGGCGCAACGAGCACGAGCTCGAGATCAACGACAACTGGGTGATGATCGGCCGCTGACGCCGTTCTCGTTGGCCGTTACTCCTGGGCGACCAGGCGGTCGACCCAGCGGTGGAAATGGTGGAGCGACAGCTCGTTGCGGCCGAAGGTGAACTCGGTATTCGCTCCGCTGGTCAGTGCCTGGGTGATGCCCACGCCCGTCGGGTAGTCCTCGTCACGGACGACAGTGAACAGGAAGTCGAGGGTGCGCTCTGCCGCCCGACGGTCGTCCTCGGTGACGGCAGGCTGCCTGGTGATGAACGTCTCCACCGTGCGGGAGCGCTCGGGCGTCGGCCCTGGGAAGAGCTGGGAGACGAGCGCCGTGTCCCGCCACGCGCCGGCGATGGCCATGCAGGGGAACAACGTGTACACGGGCCCGACGTGGTCAGCAGGAACCCACTCGCTCTCGGGGGTGTCGCGCAACGCCGGCAGCGTGTGCTTGGCGAACACGACGCGCTGGTGAGGGCCGTAGGCGTCAACCGCCATCAGGTTGCTCATGTTCTCCTTGAAGATGCTGTTCTTGTGCAGGGTGGCGAAGTGGTAGTTCTCGAGGTAGCCGTCGTACGCGACCTTCCACGCTGGGCCCTCGACCTCCCGCACGTCGAACACATGCCAGCTGCCGAGGTCGAGGGCGGCCAGCTCGGGTCCGAGATCGCCCAGCCATTCGTCGACGTCGAGGCCAGGCCCCGGTCGGAGAGTGACGAAGATGAAGCCGTGTCGCTCCTCGCAGGCCAGCGGCGTGAGGCCCATCGATTCCTTGTCGACCGGCCCGAACGCCTCCTCGCCGTACACGCCGGCCAGGCGCCCGGCTTGGTCGTAGACCCACCCGTGGTACGGGCAAGTGAAGCGGCGGGCCTTGCCGCAGCCGCCGGCAGCCACGATGGCGCCCCGGTGGCGGCACACGTTCAGGAAGGCGCGGACGGTGCCGTCGGGCGCGCGCGTGATGAGCACGGGCACGCCGAGGGCGTCCATCGCCTTGAAGGCGTTGGGCTCGCGCAGCTCGCACGACAGCGCCAGCGGCAGCGGCGCGCGCTTGAAGATGCGATCGATCTCAAGCGCGAAGCGGGCCGGATCGATGTAGTGGGCCACGGGGACGCGGTACGACTCGCCCGCCTGCTCCGTGGTCCCGGCCTCGTAGAGCGCAAGCAGGCGCTTGGCAAGGGCGAGGGTGACGTCTCGGTCGAGCATGGCCTTCCTCCTCACACCAGTCTGTACACGTCGTAGGTGACCGTGCCGTCTTTGAGGCGCCCGAGGGCCACACCCTGCACGTCGTTGAGCCAGGTGTAGCGGTCGTCACCCGTGGCGAACTGTGGCGCCGTGCGGACGTCGATGCTGTGGTCGGGACGTCGCCATCCGATGCCCGTATAGGTCATGAGCACGTGGGCACCGTCCTCGGTGCGGAGGACGAGACGGACGTCGACCTCGAGGGTGCCGTTGTCGCGCACCGTCACCCAGTCGCCGGCCGGTGCGTCGGCGACCGTGCCACGCAACCGCGGTCCGTCGAACGTTCCACCGGCCACTCCCACCACGACCCTCGTGCCGTGCGGCGCGTCGGGAATGGTGACGCGTGACTCGTCACCAGTGTGGGCTGTGAGCCGGAACAACAGCTCGGCCGGTACGGTGGCCGGGCCGTTGACCGACCTCGGGGGCTGGACGCCCTGCTCGTCGATCACGCCGAACTCCGCGGCCAGATCGTCGACCCACTGGATGGTGCCGGACCGTTCGTCCAGGTCGGGAGCGGCCACGAGCGCGGCGAGGCAGCGGCCGACGAACAGCGGCGTCTGCGCCCTGTCGAGAGCGGCGCCGAACTGTTCGGCCGCGCCCCGGGCGAACTCGGTGGCGACGACCCCCGGGTACAGGGCGACCGCCGCCACGCCCCGGTCGGCCAGATCGGTCGCCATGTCGGCGGTCAGGCGGTCGAGGCCGGCTTTCCCGGCACCATAGGCGGCGTTGAAGTGGTACCGCTGCCCTCCCGGCGATGAGACGTTGACGATCACGCCGGCGCCGTCGGCCTTGAACAACAGCGGCGCCGCGTGCCAGCTGGCGACGTAGTGGGCACGTAGGCCGATCCCCACCTGGTCGTCCCAGATCGACAGCGGGTGCTCCCAGAAGCCGCCCGACCAAGCGGGTGGATCGGGGATCTTGTACACGTTGTTCACGAGGATGTCGAGGTGACCTTGCTCTTCGGCCACCCGCTCGAACAGCGCGGCCACCTGCGCGTCGTCGCCGTGGTCAACCGCGACGGGGATTCCCCGCCCGCCGGCCCCGTCGACCAGCCGGGCCGTGGCGTCCACAGAGAGCTCGCCGGCGCCGGCGGTTCGGCCCGTCACGTAGACGGTCGCGCCCCGTTCGCCCAAGGCCCGGGCGACGCCTCGGCCGATCCCGCGGCTGGCGCCGGTGACGACCGCCACTCGGCCGTTGAGGTCACGCATCGACAGCGCTCCTTTGCAGATGTGCGGTTTCGTTGAGCGACCGGATCGTGCGCTCGCCCGTGCGGGCGGCCACGACTCTCGTGACGCTCGTGTAGGACGGCTCGAAGAACAGCATGGACGCAGTGCCCAACACGTGGGCGACGTAGGCGTTGATGACGCCGCCGTGGGCCACGACGGCGACGGTGGCCCCGGGATGGGCGTCGATGACGCGCTCGACGGTGGTCACGACGCGCCGCTGGAACGCTTCGGGGTCGGCTTCGCCGAAGGCGTTCCAATGTCCGGCGAGGACGTCGCGCCAGCGACTGTCGCCGTCGGCGCGCAGATCCTCGACAGGCACGTAGAACGTGGCCCGGCGGTCGAACTCCGCGAGCCCGTCGTCGACGAACACCTCGACGTCGGAACGCTCGGCGACCGGGGCCGCTGTCTGGCGGGCGCGCGCCAGCGGGCTGCTGTACACGACGTCGATGGGTTCCTGAGCCAGCCAGGCGGCCAGCGCTCGGGTTTGCTCATGTCCCTCGGGCGCCAGGCAGGGGTCAGCGGGGCCGTCGCAGCCGTCGACTCGCAGCGGGCGGGCGTGGCGGATGAGCAACAGGTCCATCACGTCACCTGCCGGGCCGCGTCGACCAGGGATTCGGTGAGGCTGGGATGCCACACGACCATCGCCGCCATGCAAACCGAGCTCAC
>CADDZP010000024.1 GCA_902812475.1 Actinomycetota bacterium
GACACTCGATCTGGGCCGCACCCAGCGCCTTCCCAACCGGGCCCAGCGCCGGGCGCTGATGGTCCGCGACGGCGGGTGTCGGTTCCCGGGCTGCACGGAGCGCCGCTACGTCGAGGCCCACCACGTCCAGCACTGGATCGAGGGTGGCCCGACCGATTTGGCCAACCTTTTGCTGCTGTGCTGGCGCCATCACCACGCCGTGCACGAGGGCGGCTTCCGGATCAGCTTCGACGATGGCGTCGTCGCGGTGCGGCGCCCCGACGGGACACCGTTGGAGCGCAACGCCGTCCGCGCCGAAGGGCGCGGCATCGTCGAGCAGAACGACTTGCTGGGCCTTGCCATCACGCCCGATACGGCCGCCCCTGAGTGGGACGGCACGCCGCTCACCCAGGGGCTCCTGGCCGACACCGTCTCCGCTTTGCTGTGGTTGGAGGACCGGCACCGCCGCGACGTCGCAGGGGATGCGACTGCCGCAGTCGCGGTCGCTCAGCCCGACCAGGCGTACGAGCGCGACTACCCCGACGCCATCGTCATCGACGATTGGCCCGAGGATGCGGAGCCTGCGGTCGTCATGGTGGACTGACCCCTCAGAACGTCCACTGCGTGGCGCCCCCCGGCATCACCGTGCCCAGCGCCGTCGCCCGGCGCGCCGTGATCTTGTAGACCTGCCACGGCGGCGGTCCCGCCGAGGGGGCGCTGAAGTCTGCTGTCAGGGCGGTGCCGCTGTCGTCGAGGCGGCAGGGCCAACCGTCGTCGGCGAAGCGCTTGGCCACCTTGGCGACCGTCGCCGGATCGGTGACCTTCTCGGCTGTCCCGTCGATAACGAGGTCGAACTCGTGGACGCCGACGCTGATCGAACAGCGGGGATCGCGCGCCACGTTCCGTCCCTTGCGGCTGTGCTCGCTCGTCTGGAACCACCACGCGCCGTCGATCCACATGGCGCCGATGCCGTTCACGTGGGGGCTGCCGTCGTCGTTGATGGTCGCCAGCCAGGCCGAGTGCCGATTCGGGCCGCCCGTGTCGGGCGCCATCGTGATCGGTTGTTCCAGGCGGGCCTCGACAGCCGCCCAGTCCATCAGCGGGAGGTCGTAGAGGTCGGCGAGGTTCTTCGCTTCCATGCCAGTAAGACGTCGGCGGGACTGCGAACTAACCGGTGATCCCGTACTCCTGCTTCCACCAGCGGGCGTTGGCGACCTCGGCGGGGTCGGTGCGCAGGCTCGGGTCCTGGCCGAGGTCCTCGGGCGTGGGCCCGACGCGGTCGGCGATCGGACGCAGCTCGGCCATGTCGAACCCGTAGACCCGGGCGGCGGTCTCGCCCAGGAGCTTGCGCGTGTCCTCGACAGGGACGTCGCCGAACGACCCTTGCAGCCGCTCGACGGTATGGGGCCACGTGCCCTCGGGGTGCGGGTAATCGGTGCCCCACATCATCACGTCGCAACCGATGACGTGACGGCGGCGGATCTCCTCCTTCGACATCGTCGACGCCCCGATGAACAGGTTGGTGCCGAAGTAGTCCGACGGCAGCTTGGAGATGCGACCCTTCAGGAGGGCGGCCATCTTCTTGGTGGTGTGCCCGCCGCCCATGTACTGGTCCCACTTCCACATCATGTCGTTGGCCCAGTAGGCCGCCGCCTCGGTGACGACGAACTTCAGGCCGGGGTACCGCTCGAAGACGCCGCCGAAGAGCATGTGCCAGCCCGGCCGGACGGCCCACCACACCACCTCGGCCAGGTAGATGCCGATGTGGTCGCCGTACTCGGCCTGGGGCGCCTCGCCCGAGTGCGTGTGCACGGGCAGGCCGTGGGCCTGGCAGGCGGCCCAGACCGGGTCGTAGACGCGGTCGTGATAGGGCGGGCGGTCGTGCCACATGGTGGGCACCATCACGCCCCGGATGCCCGGGTGCTCGGCCACCCACTCGACCTCCTCCACGGCCCGCTCGGGCCCGTGGCAGACGGGGACGAGGGCGATGCCGGCCCGTCGCTCGGGACTGTTCGAACACAGGTCGACGAGGAAGCGGTTGTGGGCCCGAGCCCCGGCGAAGGCCAGGTCGGGATCGTCGATCTCGCCGGCCGACAGACCGGCTCCGAACGGCGGCGACGCCATCCCGGTGATGGCGTCGGCGTCGGCGAAGATCACCTCGGCGGCCACGCCGTCGGCGTCGAGCTCCTTGTTGCGGACGGCAGCGTCGTAGGCGCCCTTGAGACCTTCTTCGTTGTCGGTCTCCCAGCCCATGATGTAGTCGTAGTTCATCTTCAACGCCTCGTCGCGGCGGGCGTGGCGCTCGGCGAGGTAGTCGTCGAAGGCGGCGTGGAACTTGGACTCGAGGTACGGGCGGTAGTCGTCGGCCGGCAGCCCGGCGTGGCCGTCGGCGGAGACGATGCAGTACCGCTCCCCCGCACTCACTTGCTCGCTCCCAGCACCGAGAGGTCGTCGTAGCGCTGATGCACGAACGGCAGCAGCGACTCCGCCGGCACGCGGCCCACGATCTCACCCCGCTGGGTGCCGGCGATCTCGGCGTACTCCATCGAGACCACCCGCGAGACCGGGAAGTCGGCCAACGGGTCCAGCGGCGACTCCAGCAGCTTCAGCTCGCCGTCGACGCGCCGTACGTTGCGGGCCGACTCGTGGCGGTGGCAGTAGACCAACGGCGGGTCGCCGTCGAGGCCTTCGCCGTCGGGCGACGGCGACAGCTTGAAGTAGAAGTCGACCTTGTCCTTCCCGTAGCCGGGGAGCTCCTCGGCCAGCTGGCCCGCGACCTCGGCGACCCGGAAACCCATGCGCTCGATGTGGGCGGCGACGCGGTCGCCGTCGAGCTGCAGTGTCACGTCGGCGATCTTCTTGGGCTCGCCGAACGTCTCCCGGCCGCCGATCGTGGCCTGCTCAGTGGTCATCGGCATGAACAGGGCGTACTCGCCCTCGGTGGCGCCGTGCCGGCAGCGAACCCCGAACCAGCCGGCGCCGAAGGGCTTCAGCCCCGTGCCCATGTCGACGATGGCGACGCGCAGGCGAGCCGTCGCTCCCTGTGACGCAGACGGTTCCAGCGGCGGCGGGAGCACCGCTTCGATCGCCGACGGGTCGGTCTCGAACACGACGGTCACCGCCTGGGTCCAGATCTGGCGCTGGACCGCCTCCACCTCGCGGTTGCGCCTGTCCTCGGGCCCTCGTGCCCCGTAGCGGATCGACATTCCGGCCCCCTTCTCGCCTCGGCTCTTGAACAGTGTTACATAGCGCTCAGCACCGAGGCCAGCAGGCGATCGACGGCGTAGTCGAACAGGGCGTCGGTGTTGGCCGGCTTGGCCATCGCCTTGCACAGCGCGGGGTCGATGTCACCCGCGCCGAGTCCGCGCCACAGCTCCTGGGTCGTCCGGCTGCCGGGCTGGCGGTGGGCGAAGTTCCCCTCCAGGAGGATGAAGCCGCCGACCAGGAACAGGACGGCCCGCACCGCCTGGGCGGCTTCCGAGCCGTGGATGCCGGCCGCCTGCATCTCCCTCGCCAACGCCACCTGGCCGGGGAACGAGAGCTCGGCGGTGCGGCCGAGCGTCGCGGCCAGGGCCTGGGCGGCCGTCGTCGCCCGCACCTGGTCCCGGATGGCCCGCGCCACCGACGCCAGTCGCGCTCGGGCCGACGAACCCCGGGCCACGAGCGGCGGCAGGTCGACGATCATGGCGTCGAGCACGGCGTTGAGCAGGTCTTCACGGCTGCCGACGTGCCAGTAGATGGCCGTCGGCGCGACGCCGACCTCGGCGGCCAGCTTGCGCATGCTGAGGGCGTCGACGCCGTCGCCCTCGATGAGCGCCCGCGCCGCGGCCACGATGCGGCCGCGGTCGACGGGCGACAACCTCAGCCGGCCGCGGGCGTGAGGCCCGATGCCGTCAGCGCCTCCCGGACGAAGCGGCCGACCTCTTTTCGGCGGGCGAAGGCGACATGCCCGCCGCGGTACCAGAGGACCTCGGGCCGCCCCCAGTGGTTCCAGAGCCGGGCCACCTGGTGGCGGGGATGGGCCAGCCTGTCGGCCAGACCGGCGTAGACGAACCTGCGCCCGAGCGGGAGCTGCGGTGTGAACGACAGCGGCGACACCACCACGCCGACCTGCCGGGCCAGGTCGACCATGCGTTGGTATCGGGGGTCGCCCTGGCGCGGCGAGTGGTGGTCGATGAGGTCGACCAGGTCGACGGCGGGCACGCCCAGGATGGCGCACGCCAGGTCGGGCTCGAGGCCGGCGACGATGGCGGCGACGAACCCGCCGAGGGACACACCGGTGATGCCCACAGGCTGGCCGCCCTGTCGCGCCGCCCACTGGACCAGGCGGCGGACGTCCCACACCGACTGGGCGATCCCGTGGACGTTGTCCATCACATCCTCGCCGGGGAAATTGGCGTGCGGCGGCAGGGCGTCACCGCGCGGACCGTGCAGCGGCAGCACCGGGAAGACGACGTTCAGCCCGAGGTCCTCGTGCAGCCAGCGGGCCCGGAACAGCATCAGGTCGAGGTTGGGCTTGCCCATCGACGTGCCGTGCACGCAGACGAGCCAAGGCCGGGGCTCGCCGTCGTGGCGGAGCACCCACGCCCGGGTCCGCCGGTTGGCGCCGTACGACTGCCAGCGCTCACGGCCCGGTTCACCGTCCCATGGTTCGTAGAGGCTCTCGAACGAGAAGCGCTCGTAGCGGACGCCCCGGGCCCTCTCGCGCCTGGCGATGGGGCGCTCGAGTGCGGGAGGCACCGAATGGAAGGAGACGGGGTCGGCGAGCCAGCCCCGCTCGCCGTACAGCTCGAGCGCCTGCTCGGCCTCGACCTCGGCCCGGGCGAGCGCCGACATCGGGCTGGGCGCCTTCACGACTCGGAAGCCGGCGATGACGGCCTCGTCGGCGAAGGCGTGACCCATGAGCAGTGGCGACGGGAACACGGCCGGGACGCCATCGTCGCCGCCGCCGCGGAGGAAGCTGCCCCACGAGCGGGCGTAGAAGAGCGCAGTGCGGGGGAACGGCGTCAGCACGCTGCGCAGGCGGAAGAGGACGTCCAAAGGCGACCCGCCGGGGGCGTCGTCGATCGGCGCCTGGCCGGGGGGCGAGATCGTGGCTGCGGCCATGGCGCTAGGCGACCAGGACGTTCGGCCGGGGCAGGCCCTCGGCCTCGCAGAGGGCGTAGTAGCCGGCGAGCGTCAGCGCCCCGTCGACCACGCTCTCGACGTTGCCGTTCTCGTCGAGGTTGAGGTTGGCGCCGTAGATCTGGAACCACACGTGTGTGTCGTCCTCGATGCACTGCAGTGTGTGCACAGAGTTGGCCGGCTCGTATAGGAACGACCCTGCCCGGTTGACGTACGGGTACTCCTTGTACTTCCAGGCACCCGACGTCGTGTAGGCGTAGACGGGGCCCGTGTGGCGGTGCTTCTGCACCTCGTAACCGGCCTGGAAGATGTTCTCCACGATCCAGAGCCCCTCGCGCTCCTTGACCTGGAGGACCTTCAACTTGCTGCCGTCACCGATGTCGACGAACGGCAGCTCGTCGGCACCGATGTGGACGGCGGTCGGCACCTCGTTGGTGATCGTCATGCCCAAACCGTATCGCCGTTACAGAGCCCGGGACCGTTTCCTAAGCTCCGCCCGATGGGTGCCACGACGATCGACATCTTCGACCCCGACACCTACGCCGACGGGCCGCCCCACGAGGCGTTCGCCGACCTCCGGCGCACCGACCCGGTCCACTGGCAGCCCATGGCCGACGGCGGCGGGTGCTGGGCCGTTCTCAAGCATGGCGACGTCGCCCACGTGGCCAAGCACCCGGGCGTGTTCTCGGCGTCGCTCGGCGGCGTCGTCGTCGAGGACCTCGATCCCGAGCAGCTGTCGATGATGCGGATGATGCTCCTGGCCATGGACCCGCCCGCCCACGCCGACTACCGGCGGCCGCTCGTGCCCCACTTCGGGCGCCAGGCCATCGCCGCCTTGGAGGACCAGGTCCGCGGCATCTGCCGCGAGGTGCTTGCGGGCGCACGCGAGAAGGGCGATGTCGAGTTCGTCCACGACGTGTGCGCCAAGGTGCCGTCGCAGGTGATCGGCGAGCTGTTCGGCATCCCGCGGGAGGACTGGGAACGCATCCAGCGCTGGGCCGAGATGTCGACGAGCACGCAGGACGCCGAGCTGGCGGGTGAGGGCGACGCGTCGAGCGGTTCGGTGGAGATGGCGATGTACGCCATCCAGTTCGCCGCCGACCGCCGCGCCGCCGGTGCCGACGTCGACGACCTCACCACGCTGATCCTGAAGACCGAGTTCGGCGACGGCGGGAGCATGACCGACGTCGACTTCGGCAGCTTCTTCGTGCAGCTCGTGACGGCCGGGAACGACACCACCAAGACGATGATGTCGTCAGGCCTGCACGCCTTGGTGACCCATCCCGACCAGCTGGCCGATGTGCGATCCGACCCTTCAGTGCTGCCCGGTGCCGTCGAGGAGATCCTGCGCTGGGCCAACCCGCTGCACTACTTCCGGCGAACGGCCACGCAGGACACCGAGCTGTCGGGCACGAAGATCGAGGCCGGTCAGAAGGTGGCCATGTTGTACACCTCGGCGAACCGCGACGACGACGTCTTCGCCGACGCCCAGCGCTTCGACATCCGTCGCGAGCCCAATCCCCACCTCTCCTTCGGCATCGCCGAGCACTTCTGCCTGGGCGCCCACCTCGCCCGCCTCGAAGGCCGGGTCTTCTTCGATGAGATCTTCGCCACCTTCCCGACCATCGAGCTCACCGGGGACCCCGTGCGCGTGCGGTCCAACCTCAACAACGGGTTCAAGCGTCTGCCGGTGTCTCTGGCGCGCTAGAGGCCCGGGCTCGACTGCATGATGCCGCCGTCGACGAAGATCGTGGTGGCCGTCAGATAGGAGGCGTCGTCGGAGGCGAGGAAGGCGACGACGCCGGCGATCTCGTCGGGCTCGGCCAGGCGGCCGATGGGGATGGCGGCGTCGAGCGTCTTGAGCTTGGCTGGATCGGCCACGGTCGAGGCGTTGATCGGGGTGTCGACGGCCCCGGGACCAACACCGACGACGGTGATGCCGTGGGGCGCCAACTCGACGCCCGCCGTCCGGGTCAGCATCCGCATGCCTCCTTTGGACAGGCAGTAGGCGGTGTTGCCCGGCATGGGCCAGTCCTCGTGCACCGAGCTCATGTTGATGATGCGCCCGCCCCCGCCCTGGCCGATCATCTGCTTGGCCGCCAGCTGGGTGCCGAAGAAGGCGCTCTTGAGATTGATGTCGAGGACCTTGGCGTACTGGTCCTCGGTCGTGTCCAGCACCGACGTCCGTGTCTCGACTCCGGCGTTGTTGACCATGACGTCCAAACGGCCGAACGTCTGCGCGGCGGTGTCGACGAGGCGCTGCAGATCGGCCACCTTGCTCACGTCGGCCTCGACGCCGGCGGACTTCTCGCCCAGCGCCGCCACCTGGCGCTCCAACTCGTCGGTTGCCTCGGGGTTGCAGACGTAGTCGATGACGACGCTCGCGCCCTGCCCGGCGAGCGCCAGCACGACGGCCTTGCCGATGCCCGTGTTGCCGCCCGTGACGATGGCCACCTTGTCGTTGAGCTTCACGGAAACCCTCTCTACCCCACGGGCGGGCATTCCGTCCGGCGAACGGGTAGACCACCACGTGACGACTGCGAGGAGGAGAACGGATGGCACAGAGCGCGGGGCTCCACGAGCCCGCCGAGCTGTTGGGTGAGGAGGTCATCGACCGGCACCGGGCGATCGCCTCGCTGCAGGAGGAGCTGGAGGCCGTCGACTGGTACGACCAGCGGGTGGCGGCGACCAGCGACGGGAGCCTGGCCGACGTCCTCGCCCACAACCGCGACGAGGAGAAGGAGCATGCGGCGATGACGCTGGAATGGCTGCGCCGCCGTGATCCCGCCTTCGACCTCGTCCTGCGCACGTACCTCTTCACCGAGGAGCCCATCATCGAGGTCGAGCAGGAGGTCGAGGACGAGAGCGGCACCGGGCCCGCCGAGCAGGCCGGCCGGGCCCGCACAGGCGACGGCTCCTTGGGCATCGGCAGCCTGAGGAGCATTCAACGATGAACCATCTGCTGCGAGAGCTCGCGCCCGTCTCCGACGCCGGCTGGGCAGGCATCGACGCCGAGGCCAAGTCGCGCATCACCACCTATCTGGCGGCCCGCAAGCTCGTCGACTTCTCGGGCCCGCACGGCTGGGGCTACGCCGCCACCAACCTGGGACGGGTGTCGTCCATCGAGGCCCCCGGCGAAGGTGTGGAGGCGCGCCACCGCCAGGTGCTGCCGATTGTGGAGCTGCGGGTGCCGTTCGACGTGTCCCGCCGCGAGCTGGAGGACATCGACCGCGGTGCCGCCGACATCGACTTCGACAACCTTGACCAGGCCGCCCGCCGCATCGGGGTGGCCGAGAACAGCGTCGTGTTCCACGGTCACGCTGGCGCGGGCGTGACGGGGCTGCTCGACGCCAGCTCCCATCCGTCGATCTCGCTCGCCGACGATTTCGACCGCTACCCGACGCTCGTCGCCAAGGCCGTCGACGTGCTCCGGGAATCGGGCATCGACGGTCCCTACGGCCTCGCCATCGCGCCGGCCGGCTACACGGGCATCGTGGAGACGACCGAGCACGGTGGCGTCCTGCTCCTCGACCATCTCCACCAGATCCTGGGCGGGCCGGTCGTGTGGGCGCCGGGGATCGAGGGCGCCGGTGTCGTCAGCCTGCGAGGTGGCGACTTCGTGCTCGAGGTCGGCCAGGACATCTCGATCGGCTATCTGACGCACACGGCCGACACCGTCACCCTGTACCTCGAGGAGAGCTTGTCGTTCCGGGTCCTCGAGCCCAACGCGGCGGTGGCGCTGTCGCGCTGACCAGCGGTCACTCCCTCAGCGTTCTTGGCGCACGAATGAGCGGAGAACGCACATTTCTGCGCCAAGAAGCAGAGCCACCGCGACCGCGTCACGGAGCCAGCCGCTCTCTGATCCACCCCCCGACATCCAGGCGCCGGTAGCGCAGGCGGTCGTGCAGGCGGTCGTCGCGGTGGTGCCAGAACTCGATGCTGTCGGGCCGCAGACGGAAGCCGCCCCAGAACGGCGGTTGGGGCACATCGCCCGGGAATCGCTCCTCCACTTCCACCACGCGGGCTTCGAGGATGGCCCGGCTCTCGACCACCTCGCTCTGACGCGACGCCCAGGCACTCAGCTGGCTGGCGCGCGGTCGGTTGCGCCAGTAGCGCTCGGCCTCGTCGTCGGCGATGCGCTCCACGGTCCCGGTCACCCGGACCTGGCGGTGGGGAAGCCAGTGGAAGACGAGCCCGGCCTTCGGGTTCTCGGCCAGGTCACGCCCTTTGGCCGAGTGGAAGTTGGTGTAGAAGGCGAACCCCCGGTCATCGTGGCCCTTGAGCAGCACCATGCGGCCGCTGGGCGCGCCGTCCGCCGACGCCGTCACCAGGCACATGGCGTCCGTGCCGGCCTGGCGGTACCACTCGTCGAACTGGGCGATGGGGTCGGGGCCGAGCTCGTCCTCGAACACGGGCCGAGCCTACGAAGCGGCCCGCGCCTCCTCGTAGGTCAGCCAGTCGTGGCGATCGAAGTCGTACAGCTTGCACCGGCGCGTGTTGCGGACGAAGTCGGCGAACCGCAGGGGCCGATCGTGCACCGTCTCGGCGAAGGCGTCTTTGATGGCGCCGGCCGCCCGCTCGAGGTTGTACATCGGGATGCGCATGTCGACGTGGTGGGGGATGTGCACCATGATCCAGTGGAAGAAGAAGTTGAGGCCCCACCGGGCCCGCAGGATCGTGGTGCCGTCCATCTGACCCTTGAACTTGGTCCACTCGCCGCGCTTCCACCACCGGATGTCCGGGTGCACGTGATGCACGTGGACGAGTGAACCGATGAAGTACGAGAAGGCGAGGAACGGGAGCACGAGGACCCGGATGACGAGCCACGCCGTGCCCGGGACGGACCCTGTACGTGCCCAGCCGAGCCAACTCAGGAGGGCGGCCGCCACGAGGACGAACGCCAGCACCAGCCAGCGATCACGCCGGATGCTCTTCACCCAGCGGGCCGGCGGCTTGCCGACGACCATCTTGTGCCACCACACCTCGCGCATGTAGTAGACGCCGGCGCCGAGCCAGGACCACTCCAGACGATGGCGGAGGCGCTTCGGTCTGGACATGGCGCCGTACTGCTCGGGCGTGTAGGGATGCCAGACGAAGTCGTAGCCCTCGCGAACCGTGAACGCGTGGTGGATGCGGTTGTGGCCGAGCACCCATCCTTCGTAGACGTGCCAGCTCGGGAGCATGGCGAGCCGTCCGACCACGGCGGTCAGGCGCTTGCTCTTGAACAGAGCGCCGTGGGCGGCGTCGTGGCCGACGATGAAGAGTGCTCCGACGATCAGGGCCGCCAGCACCTCGAGGCCGAGGACGGCGAAGGGGTTGCTGACCTCCACGAGGGCGACGACGAGGACGGCGTACAGGGCCAGATCGCGGCCCAAGTAGGCGAGACCCTTCCACGTGGGATTGTCGTAGGCGTCGGCGGGGATGACGTCGAGGACCGGGCGCAAGGATCCCCGGCTGGTGGCTTCCCTGCGGTCTGTGGTCGAAGCCGGTGCGTCGATTGAAGGCGCGAGCATGAGGGATACCCTACCGACCGGTAGGTAGGAGACTCAAGCGGCCGAGGGCTAGGCTGGCCCGGTGCCCCAGGCTCCTGCAGCGGCCGCCGATACGAAGGTCCTCATCCTCCATGCGGCCCGGCGTCGCTTCGCCGACCACGGCTATGAGGGGACGAGCCTCAACGACATCGCCGACGACGTGGGGATCAGGCGGCCCAGCCTCCTCCATCACTTCCCATCCAAGGAAGCGATCTACCGGGCCGTGCTGTTCGAGCTGGTCGGCGACTGGACAGCTCTCGTGACCGCCGCCGTCCAGGACCCGACGACGGGCTGGGGACAGGTCGAGCGCGTTCTGTCGGCGGCCTTCGAGTTCTTCGAGCAGCACACCGACTTCGTGCGTCTGGCCCGGCGTGAGGCCATCGACGGCGGCCCCTTCTTCGACGAGATCGCGACCGGGCTGCAGCCCCTCTTCGACCGAGCCGTCGGATTTCTCGAGAAAGAGATGCGGGCGGGACGGCTGCGTAGGCACAACGCACCGCAGCTGCTGCTCGCCGGGTACGGGGCGATCCTGTCCTACTTCTCGGACGCGCCGCTGATCACGGTGCTGTTGGGCACCGACCCGCTGTCGAAGGAGAGCCTGCGGGTCCACCGGCGCGAGGTCGTCGACCTGTTCCGCAACGCCCTCGATCCTCGCTGAGTCTCGCAAAACCCGGCCACAGGATGGCCGGTTGTCTCTGCGATGATGGCGGCATGGGCGAACGTGACGAATTCATCTCCGCGCTGCAACGGCACCGGGGCTTCCTGCGCTACGCGGTCAGAGGCCTGACCGACGAGCAGGCGGCGGCGCGGCCGACCGTCAGCGCCCTGTGCCTCGGCGGGCTCGTGAAGCACGTGGCGGCCGTCGAGGGCCGGTGGGCCCACTTCATCGAGGAGGGCCCGTCGGCCATGGCCATGACCGCCGAGTCGTACGAAGCGCATGCGGCGACGTTCACCATGGAGCCCGGCGAGACGCTCGACTCGATCCTGCAGCAGTACGACGAGGTCGCCGCCCGCACCGATGAGCTCGCCCGGACGACGCCGTCGCTCGACGCCGAGCAGCCGCTCCCCGAGGCGCCCTGGTTCGAGCCCGGCGCCCGCTGGTCCGTCCGACGAGTGCTTCTCCACATCCTCGCCGAGACGTCACAGCACGCCGGCCACGCCGACATCATCCGCGAGTCCCTCGACGGCCAGAAGACGATGGGCTGAAAGAGCAGTATGTAGGGGTGGACGACACCCAGTTCAACGCGCCGTTGTCGCAGTTGCCGGAGGGCGAGAAGGCGACGCGAGCGGCGAGCTTCGGCGCGTTCGCCGGCGAGTACGAGCGCTTCCGGCCGGGGCCGCCGGCCGCGGCCTTGGACTGGATACTTCCCGGGCCGGTGGCGACGATCGTCGATCTTGGTGCCGGGACCGGCGCCGTCACCCGGTTGCTGGTCGACCGAGCCGACGACGTCGTGGCCGTCGAGCCCGACGACCGGATGCGTGCCATCTTGACCGAGCGCCTTCCCGGCGTGCGGGCGGTGAAAGGGCACGGCGAGTCGATGCCGCTGCCGAACACCTCGGCCGACGCCGTGATCGCGGCCACGTCGTGGCACTGGATGGAGCCGGTATCGACGTTGCAGGAGGTCGCCCGCGTCCTCGTGCCGGGCGGCGCTCTCGGCGTCCTGTGGGCTGGGCCCGACCCCGACGGGGCGTTCCTCGCTCAGGCGCGCGCCCTGATCGCCCAGCGGTCGAGCGGCGACGCGGGCGAGGCGGAGGAGGGCAGCGGCGAGCTTCGCAACTTGATCATGGGCGATGCCACCAGGCCGGACAACGTGCTGGAGATCCCGGCCGGTGCACCGTTCGCCCAGCCCGAACAACGGGCGTTCACCTGGGACGTGGCCCTCGACGCCGACGAGCTCGTCGGCCTCCTGAGCACGTTCAGCTGGATCATCACGCTCGACGACGACACGCGTGCCGGCGTGTTCGCCGAGGCCCGCCGCCTGCTCAAGGAGTTCCTTGGCGTCGAGGGCGACGTCACCGTCGACGTCGCCTTCCGAGCCGCCGCCTATCGGACGGTCGTCCGCTCCTGAAGGAGCGGCGCGTACTTGTCGAGGACGGGGAGAACCTGGTCTCTCGGCGCTGACGGCAGGCCGAAGACACACTCGGTCACCCCGACCTCCTCGTAGTGGTCGAGCTTGCCGTGGTCGGGGACGACGGCGACAGGCACGATCTCGAGGGTGGACGGGTCGCGGCCCGCCTCCTCGAAGCGCTGGCGCAGCTCGGGGATCGTCTCGCTCAGGCCGCGGCCGCCGATCGGAATCCAGCCCTGGGCGTACTCGGCGATGTGGTCGAACAGCTTGGGGCCGGCGGCGCCGCCTACGAGCACCGGGAGCGGGCGCTGCACCGGCTTGGGCCACGACCACGACGACGGCAGGTGGACGAACTCGCCGTCGAACGACGCCTCCTCGTCCTCCCAGAGGCGGCGCATGGCGAGCACGTGCTCTCGCCCCACGTCCCGTCGCCGTCGGTAGTCGACGCCGTGGTCCTCCATCTCGTCCTGGTTCCAGCCGAACCCGATGCCGAACGTGAAGCGCCCGCCCGAGACGACATCGAGCGACGCGGCCGCCTTGGCCGTCACGATCGGGTCCCGCTGGGCGACGAGCGCGATCGCTGTTCCGACTCGCAAGCCCGGCGCGGCGACGGCGGCCGCCGTCAAGGCGACGAAGGGGTCGTGGCAGCGGCGGTACTCGTCGGGGAGCTCGCCTCCGTTGGGGTACGGCGTCCGTCGGCTCGTCGGGATGTGGGTGTGCTCGGGCACCCACATGGTGTCGAAGCCACGCTCCTGCAGGGCGATCGCCAGCTCCGTCGGCTGGATCGACACGTCCGTGCAGAAGATCGTCACCCCGTAGCGCATGGCGTCAGCCTGCCTCTCCGGCGAGGCGGGGGAGAAGTTCGGCGAAGGCGGCCTCTTCGCGCCGGCGGGCGGCGGCCACGTGGGAGAGCTGCGCCTCGACCATCAGCCGCTTGATGGCCTGCACCGAGTCAGGCGACAGAGCGGCGATGTGGTCGGCGAGCTCGAGCGTGCGTCCCAGCACCTTGGACCCGGGTACCCGCTCGAGGGCGATGCCCGCGTGCACGACCTCTTCGGCGGTCAGCCATGCGCTCGTGAACAGCGTGCGTGCTGCCCGCTGCCACCCCATACGCATCGGGAACAGATACGAGCTGCCCGCCTCGGCGGGGACGCCCAGCTCGGTGAACGGCAGCTTGAACCGCGCCTCGTCGGCGACGACAACGAGATCGCAGTGGGCAAGGACCGTGAATCCCAGTCCGACGGCAACGCCGTTCACGGCGGCGAGCAACGGCTTGGGAAACGACTGGACGATGTCGAGGAGGACGGGGAACCCGGCGGCGCCGTCCGTCTCCGCCGTGCCGGACGCGAAGGCGCGCATCTCGTTGAGGTCCTGACCCGCGGAGAAGGCGCTGCCCGCGCCAGTGAGGACGACGGCGCGCACGCTTTCGTCTTCGCGGGCCGAGCGCATGGTGTCGGCCAGCGCCCGGTACATGGCCACGTCGAAGGCGTTGCGCACCTCAGGCCGGTTGAACGTGACGACGCGGACGTGGTCGCGGTCCTCGACGAGGACCCGGTCAGCCTCCGGCATCGAACGGTCCCTTGCCCATCTGGTTGCGCACGCTGACGACGGGCGGATTGGTCAGCGTGCGGCGCTGCCAGTTGGCGCCGTCGACGACGAGGGTGTGGCCGTTGATGAAGCGGGCGTAGGGCGAGGCCAGGAACGTCGCCGCCCAGCCCAGTTCCTGGCGCTGGCCGACGCGCAGCGCCGGCTGGCAGACGTCCTTGTCATGCGTGCGGCCCAGGTTGCCCTGGATGTCGGCGGTCATGTCCTCGTGGGGGAACAGGCCGGGCACCAGGCCGTTGACCTGGATGCCGTAGGGCGCCCATTCGACGGCCAGCGTCTCGGTGAGGTTCTTCACCCCCGCCTTGGCCGCGGCCGAGTGGGCGAACCCCGGGCCGCCGGTCCACGCGTAGGACGCCCCCACGTTGATGATCGAGCCGGGCGTGCCGGCGGACAGGTGGCGGCGCCCGAACTCCCGGCAGCACAGGAACGTGCCGTTCAGGGTGATGTCGACGACGGTCCGCCAGGCGTTGGGCGACATGTCCTCGGCCGGCACAGGGAAGTTGGCGGCCGCGTTGTTCACGAGCACGTCGGGAAGGCCGAACGCGCTCTCGGCGGCGTCGAAGGCGGCGGCAACGGAGTCGGCGTCGCGGATGTCGCACGGTGCGGTTGCGACGGGCGCGCCCAGCTCCTTCATCGCCAGCTCGCCCGCCTCGAGGTGCTCGGCCTTGCGGCTGGCGATCACGATCGATGCGCCGAGGCGGGCGAACTCCGAGGCGATGGCCTTGCCCAGGCCGGTGCCGGCGCCGGTGACGAAGACACACACACCGTCGAACGTGCCCGGCTTGAGAGCCGTCTCGCCGGCAGGGGGCGGATGGGGCAGTCCCGAGAGGTCGGCCACGTCAGCTGCCCC
Organism: Actinomycetota bacterium; assembly: GCA_902812475.1. Lineage (GTDB taxonomy): Bacteria > Actinomycetota > Acidimicrobiia > Acidimicrobiales > AC-14 > CADDZP01. Next base: position 15,159 of record CADDZP010000024.1, read on the forward strand.
GGTACTCGGGTCGGCGGTCCTCGCCCTTGGCGGCGCGCATCTCGGCGAAGTCCTCGCTCTTGTTGATGAACGTCTGGTAGATCAGCTCGTCGTCCATGGACGTGCGCTGCTGCGGTCGGGCCAGATGACCGATCACGCGGCGGGCCATCTTCACGGTGACGGCGGGCGAGGCGGCGATCTTGTCGGCCATCTCCCGGGCGACGGTGTCGAGCTCGGCCCGGGGCACCACGCGAGACACGATGCCGTGGTGGAGGGCTTCGTCGGCGGAGAGGCGCCGTCCGGTCAGCACCATGTCGCTCACCAGACCGGGGCCGACCATCTCGTAGAGCACGCTCACGCCGCCGGTATCGGGGATCACGCCATAGCCGACCTCGGGAAGCATGAAGCGGGCGTCGTCGGCGGCGATGCGGATGTCGCACAGCAGCGCTCGTTGGAACGACCCCCCGATGGCCCAGCCCTGGACGGCGACGATGATCGGCGCCTCGATGTCCCAGACTTGCTGGATGCCGCGGTGGCCCCTCGTCATCAGCTCGTGATGGGTCATCGGCGTCTTGTTGACGCCGATGGCACTGACGTCACGGCCCGACGACCACGACTTGCCCTCCGCCCGCCAGATCACGGCCCGCACGTCGGTGCGCTGCTTGAGCTCGCCGAGGATGTCGAACAGCCGGGCGTCCATCTCGTCGTCGAAGGCGTTGTGCTTGTCCGGGTTGTTGTTGGTGATGACGGCGACCGGCCCGTCGACTTCCAACGTGATGGTCATGGGTGCGCCGCCTTCGGCGGCTGCGCCTGACGGGGTCGCTGTCACATTTGCTCGCTCACCTTGCTCGCTCGCGGTCACGGCTGCATACCGTATACAGATGCACGATCTCCTGATCAGGGCGGGGACGGTGGTCGACGGGACGGGGTCGCCCGGTCGGACGGCGGATGTGGCCATCACCGACGGGGTGGTCACCGAGGTGGGACGCGTCGACGGGGCCGCCCGCCGAGTCATCGACGCCGACGGCGCCTTGGTCACCCCCGGGTTCGTCGACGTCCACACCCACTACGACGGACAGGCGACGTGGGACCCGCTGCTCACGCCGTCGTGCTGGCACGGCGTGACCACGATCGTGATGGGCAACTGCGGCGTCGGCTTCGCGCCGGTCGCCACCGACCGCCACCAGTGGCTGATCGGGCTGATGGAGGGCGTGGAGGACATCCCCGGCGCCGCCTTGTCCGAGGGCATCCAGTGGGGCTGGGAGACCTTCCCCGAGTACCTCGACGCCATCGAGAGCCAGCCCCGGGCTGTCGACGTGGGGGCGCAGGTGCCACACGGCGCCGTGCGCGCCTTCGTCATGGGCGAGCGGGGCGCCAAGAACGAGCCGGCCACCGACGCCGACATCTCGGCCATGGCCGACATCGTGCGTGAGGGCATCGCGGCCGGTGCCCTGGGCTTCTCGACGTCGCGCACGCTCGCCCACCGCGCCATCGACGGGGAGCCGGTGCCGGGCACGTTCGCCGCTGAGGGCGAGCTGTTCGGTATCGGCTCGGTGCTCGGCGAGCTGCGGACCGGCGTGTTCGAGCTGGCGCCGGCCGGGGCCCTCGGCGAGGATCTTGCCGCCCCGGAGAAGGAAGTGGCGTGGATGCGCCGTCTGGCCGCAGCGACAGGGCGGCCGGTCACCTTCGCACTGACCCAGAACAACGCCGACCCGACGGCGTGGCGGCGCCAGCTCGAGCTGGCGGCACAGGCCGCTGCGGAAGGTGTGCCGGTGCGGCCCCAGGTCCACGGGCGGACCGTCTCCATCCTGCTGGGGTTCACGACGTTCCACCCGTTCAACTTCACGGCGGCGTGGGGCGAGACCGGGGTCGGTCTGCTGCCGTGGGCCGAGCAGGTGGCTCGGATCACCGGCGATCCCGACCTGCGTTCTCGGCTCGTCCGGGAGCTCGCCGCCATGGCGGACGACCCGATCATCCGGGGCTTCATGAATCCCGAGCGGGTGTACCTCCTCGGCGACCCGCCCGACTATGAGCCCGGCCCGGACCGTTCGGTGGCCGCCATCGCTCGCCAGCGCGGCGGCGAAGCATGGGACACGCTCCTCGACCTCATGCTCGCCGACGGCGGGCGCGAGCTCCTGAACAGCCCGGTGCTGAACTACACCGACGGCAACCTCGAGCCCGTCCGGGAGATGCTGCTGCACCCGACGTCGGCGTTCGGCCTGGGCGACGGCGGCGCTCACGCCGGCCAGACCTGCGACGCCTCCACGACGACGTTCATGCTCACGCACTGGGCGCGGGACCGGGCCGACGGCCGCCTCCCCGTCGAGCTGGCGGTGCACAAGGTCACCCAGGCGACGGCCACGCTCTACGAGCTGGGCGACCGGGGCGTGCTCGCCCCCGGCTACGTCGGCGACGCCAACGTCATCGACTTCGACAAGCTCCAGCTCCACCGCCCCCACAAGGTCGCCGATCTCCCCGGCGGCGCCTCCCGTCTTCTGCAGACGGCCGATGGCTACGTCGCCACCGTCAAGAGCGGCGAGGTCACCTTCGAGGACGGCACGCACACCGGCGCCCTCCCGGGCGTCCTCCTCCGCGGCCCCCGCTGACCCGACGTTCCGCGCCCGCACCGCCCGCACCGCCCGCACCGCCCGCAGCCTCAAAACCTCTCCGATGTTGGGTCAGCGCTCCGTATGTGCCCGTTTGCCGGCGCGATTTCGAAGATCGGAGAGGTTTTGAGGGTCAGTCGTCCTGGAAGCCCTCGCCGCGGTGTTGGTCGAGCTCGGGCGGCGGTTGCCTCCGCGTCGCCGGATGGTGGACGAAGCGGACGGGGAAGCCGGTGGCGGGGTCGAGCCAGTCCTCGGTGGTGACGGCCCGGCGGTCGACGAAGTGGCGGAGGCCCACCATCTCCGACCGGTCGAGGACGGGGGCGATGGGGACGCCGACCGCGAGCAGCGCACCGACGAGCTCGTCCCGCTCGAGACCGCCGATGACGTCGGCGATCTTCGCCTGGAGGTCGTCGACCCGCGCCATGCGGTCGACGAAGCCGAGAGCGGCGACCTCCTCGCCGAGTGCGAGTGCCTCGCACAACGGACGCCAGAAGTGGTCCTCGGCGTGCTGACCGAGGACCACTTCTGGCGTCCGT
>CADDZP010000025.1 GCA_902812475.1 Actinomycetota bacterium
GCTTGCGCCCCGCCACGATCCGTTCGAGCTGGGCCGTCGGTATCGCAGAAGCCAGGTCGATGAGCGTCGCCTCGGTCTCGGGCGTGACGATCCGAGTGATGGCCCGCACCTTGGAGTAGGAGAGCCGGCCCGAGCACAGGGCCTCAGCGGTGCGGGGGTAGTCCAGCAGGGCCCGCCCCACCCGCACCTGTTCCTGGCCGGTGCGCACGCTGATCCCGCAATGCAAGTTGAGCCAGAAGGCGGTGCCGCGACACTCCCAGCGCTCGTAGCCCTTGCGCCGGTCGAACTCCCCGACCAAGGAAAGCCAGCGGCCCATTCCGGCAGCCAGGTGGCCGGCCCCTTCACAGATCTGTGCCTCCAGGCGCTCGAGAGGCACTTCGACCTGGTTGTGGCCGCAGGGACAGCTCGGCTACCCACTCGCCCTCGGTGTCACGATGAAACCCGACGATCGTGCGCCTCATCCCAGGAACACTGCCCGCCGGCACCGATCAGGACGAGACGAACTCCCGGATCAGATCGGTTACCTCGTCGGGCTTCTCGAGAGCCAGGAGGTGGGCGCCGCCTTCGACGTCGACGAGGCGGGCGTCGGGGATCTCGGCCGTGTAGGCCTCGGCGATCGCTTTGGGCGCCAGGGTGTCCTGGGCGCCATGGATCACCAGCGTCGGCGCCGTGATGCGGTGGAGACGGCGACGAAGCTTGGGATTGTGCAGGTAGGGGTCCCAACCCAGCTTGGCCGTGGCCGACATCGACTTCCAGATGGGAAGCACCAACTCCATCGGCACCTCGATCTGCTGGCCGACGTCGCCGCGGAACTCCGACAGCATGTGCATCATCTGCGCCATCGGGTGACTCTGGTCGGCGAACATGTCTTCGGCCAGCTCGGCCGGCGTGCGCCCGAAGATCTCCTTGACGGGCTGGCCCTCGATGTAGAGGCCGACCGGATTGACGAGCACGAGCCTCGACACCCGCCCGGGATAACGGGTCGCCAGCTCGGCTGCCATCCAGCCGCCGAACGACAGCCCGACGATCGGCACGGCATCGAGCCCGAGGCGGTCGAAGAGGTCGAGGTGGTGGAAGGTGGCGTCCTCCATGTCGTCGACCTTGTCGACGCCCTCGGACTCGCCGAAGCCCGGAAACACCGGCGAGACGACCGAGAACCAGTCGGCCAGCTTCTCCGCCGTCGGGTTCACCGCCTCACCGGCGGCCGAATGCATGTAGACGAGCGGCGCACCGTCGCCGCCCCGGAACACCTGCACCTTGCCGACGTCGGTCTCGACGTACTCCTCCGACAACGAACTCATCACGCCACCTGGCCTGCGGCCGACGGCCGGTGGACGGGCTGGCCTTCGGGGAACTCGGCCCGCAGCTTCGGCATCACCTGCTCGGCGAACAGCGCCAGGTTCTTCTTGGTCAGGTCGTGGGGCAGCGTTCCCAGCTGGAACAGCCCCAGCAGGTTGCCGGTGCCCAGTCGCGACAGGTTTTCGATCAGCAGGTCGGTGACGGTCTCGGGGGAACCGACGATGGCGTACTGGCCGTCGACCACCTGGTCCCACGTCTCCAGGTTGAGCATGAACGTCCCCGCGCTCTTGAGGATGTTGCCCAGCGACCGCACCGAGGTGTAGCCCGGCGGCTGGATGGTGATGCCGGGGAGCAGGCGCTTGACGAAGTACCAGAGGTGCTCCTCGTACTCCCGGCGGGCCTGCTCGTCGGTCTCGGCCACGTAGATCGGGACCAGCCACCCCTGCTGCAGCGGGTCGGCCTCGTACCCCTCGGCCTCGCACGCGTCCCGGAACATCCTGAACATGCGCTCGAACACGGTGATCGGGAAGTACGGGATGCCCATGTAGGCGTAGCGCTGGCGAGCGACGAACTCGACGGTCTCCAGCGAGCCGGCGCCCGGGATCCAGATCTCGGGGTGGGGCTGCTGTATCGGTCTCGGCCAGGGATTCACGTAGCGGATGCGGAAGTGCTTGCCGATGAACTCGAACGGACCGGGCGTCGTCCAGGCCTTGACGATGAGGTCGTGCGCCTCCTGGAAGCGCTCCCGGGCGTCGGCCGGATTGATCGAGAACGAGTAGTACTCGGGTCCGCCACCGACGACCATGCCGGCGATGAGCCGACCGCCGCTGATCACGTCGATCATGGCGAACTCCTCGGCCACGCGGGTCGGCGGGTCGTACAGCGGCAGGGCGTTGCCGACGACAGCGATGCGCACACGCGACGTCTGGCGGGCGAGGATCGAGGCGATCAGGTTCGGCGAGGGCATGTTGCCGTAGGCGTTCTGGTGGTGCTCGTTCACGCAGACGCCGTCGAAGCCGACCTCCTCGGCGTAGATGAGCTCGTCGAGGTAGCGGTTGTACAACCCGCTTCCGAGGTTGGGGTCGTAGAACTGGTTCGGCACCGTGACCCACGCCGGCCCGTCGTAATCGGACGGCAGGTCCGGGTACGGCATCAGGTGGAAGCTGAAGAAGCGCACGGCCGACCTCCCTTGAACGAGCCGGGATCTTACGGGCCATACTGACGCCGGTGCTGGCCCGGCGGATCGTTCTTCTGTGCGCGGTCGTCGTCGTCCTCGCCGCCGCCGTGTGGTCCGAGCGCCAGGACACGTCCGTGAAAACCACGGCGACCGCACTGCCGACGACCACGTCGTCGACGCAGGCCACAACCGTTGCCCCGCCGCCTCCGACACCAGCCGGTACGACCGCTCCGCCGGCCTCGACCGCTCCCCGCGGCCCTCGGCCGACCGAGCCACCGCCGCCGGGCCTCGGCGTGGGCTCCCGCGGCCCGGAGGTGCTCGCCCTCGAACAGCGGCTGGCCGAGCTGCACTACGACGTCGGGGCCGTGGACGGTGTCTTCGACAGCAACACCGCTTTCGCCGTCGTCGCATTCCAAAAGGTCACGGGGATGGCGCGCACGAGCAGGGCGACCGACGACGTGATCGCCGCCCTCCAGACGGCGAACGACCCCCCGCCGCTCGTCGCCGGCGGCGGCGCCGGACGGGTCGAGGTCGACGTCGGCCGCCAAGTGCTGTTCCTCTACCAGGGCGATGCTCTCTGGCGCATCCTGCCTGTGTCGACCGGGTCGGGCCAGCGCTACTGCGTCGACGGGTCGTGCGACCGGGCGGTGACGCCCGCCGGCTCCTACCACGTCTTCCTCCGCGTTCGCGGATGGCAGACGAGCAGGCTCGGCCGCCTCTACAACCCGCTGTACTTCAACGGCGGCATCGCCATCCACGGGGCGCCGTCGGTGCCGCCGCACCCGGCGTCACACGGCTGTGTCCGCATCCCGATGAGCGCGGCGGAGTGGTTCCCGTCGAAGGTGCCCAACGGCACGCCCGTCTACGTGAAGAACGGGCCGTCGGCGCCCGTGCCGTTCAACGAGCCCGCGCCCGACGGCACGCCGCCCGCTCAGCCGCCGCCGACGACGGCCGCGCCTCCGCCGCCGGAGACGTCGTCGACGTCGACGTCGTCGAGCACGACCACCACGACCGTCAACGGCGGGCTGGTCACCGGTTAGAGAAGCGGGTCGGCGAACGGGTCGGCGTTGGCGGCGGACGGCGCCGGAGGCGTCTCCCCTTCGTCGTCCTCGTACCCGGCGTAGCCCGTGCGCTCGAGCTCATCGGCCAGGTCGGGACCGCCGGTGGCGACGATGCGTCCCTTGCGCAGCACCGACACCTTGTCGGGCTGCAGCTCGCGCAGGATGCGGCTGTAGTGCGTGATGACGAGCACGCCGAGGTTGGTCTCCTTGGTCTCCTGCTCGACGCGGCGGCTGACGGCGCGCAGGGCGTCGATGTCGAGACCCGAATCGAGCTCGTCGAGGAGGGCGATCTTCGGTCGCAGGACGCCGAGCTGCACTGTCTCGTTGCGCTTCTTCTCGCCCCCGGAGAAGTCGACGTTCAGCGGGCGGGCCAGGAAGCGGGCGTCGAGCCCGACACGCGCCGCCTCGTCGGCCAGGCGCCGGTGGACATCGACCGCCTCCCCGTCGTCTCGAGCCCGCAGCGCCTCAGCCAACGCGTCCTCGAGGGGGACACCGGGCACCTCGGTCGGGTACTGCAGGGCCAGGAACAGCCCGGCCTGCGCCCGCTTCCACGTCGGAAGGGCGAGCAGCTCGTCCTCGTCAAGGGTGACGCTGCCGCCGAGGACGTCATAGCCGGGCCGCCCCATGATGACGTGGGCCAGCGTGGACTTGCCCGAACCGTTCGGCCCCATGACGGCGTGCACTTGGCCGCTGTCGACCTCGAGGTCGACACCGCGGAGGATCTCCTGACCGCCGACGGCGGCCCGAAGGCCCGAGACGACCAGGCGGCTCAACGGACCTCCACCACGATCTCGCCGTCCTCGACCCGAGCCTCGTAGACCGGCACGGGCTTGGTCGCGGGGAGCGACTGGGGCTCGCCCGTCTCGAGGGAGAACGTGCTGCCGTGCTTCCAACACTCGATCTCCCGCTCGTCCTCCCAGACCTCACCGTCCGAGAGGCTGTAGTCCTCGTGACTGCAGCGATCGTTGACGGCGTACACGTCGTCGCCGATGCGCACCACGCAGACACGCACCCGACCCACTTCGAAGCTCTTGGCCGTGCCCGGCTCGATGTCGTCCAGCTTCGCCACCCGCGTCGTGGTCGGCATCACGCCTCCGCTCCCAAGCGCGTTGCCATCCGCTCCCGCAGACGCCCGGCCAGGGCACTCGACGGCAGGCGTTCGAGCACCTGGGAGAAGAAGCCGAGCACGATCAGGCGCTCGGCCACCTCGGGGGGGACGCCGCGGCTCTCGAGGTAGTAACGCTGCTCGTCATCGATCGGACCGACGGCCGAGGCGTGGCTGCAGCGCACGTCGTTGGTCTCGATCTCGAGGTTGGGAACGGATTCGGCGCCTGCCCCCTCCGACAGCACGAGATTGCGGTTGGTCTGGAAGGCGCTGGTGCCGCGCGCCTCCTTGCGCACGCGGATCAGACCGGAGTACACGCCCTTGGCCGTGTCGGCCACGGCGCCCTTGAACAACAGGTCGCTCGTCGTTTGGGGAGCGGCGTGATCCTGCAAGGTGCGGAAGTCGAGCATCGTCGAGTCGGACCCGAAGTAGAGGGCCATCAGCTGGCTGGTCGCGCCCTGGCCCTGGAGCCGGGCATCGGTGCGCAAGCGGGCGTAGTCGCCTCCGAGCGCCACGGCGATCGACGTGAGGTGGGCATCGCGGCCGACCCGGGTGGCCTGGTAACCGGTCTGCCACACGCGCGGGCCGAAGTCCTGCACGCTGGCGTAGTGCAGCCGGCCGGCGTCCGCCACGTCGAGCTCGATCACGGGGTCGACGAAGGCGGCCACGTCGGGCGACTGGTAGCGCTCGATGACCGTCGCCTCGGCGTCCTCGCCGAGCACGACGACCGTGCGCGGGAACACGGCGCCGCCGTCCGCGTCGACCCAGTGCACGACGACGATCGGGTCCCGGACGATGACACCCGCAGGAACACGCACGAGCGCACCGCCCGGGGCAAAGGCGGTCGACAGCTCGGTGAAGGCGTCCGTAGACGAAGGGGCGACCGAGCCGAGGAGGCCGTCGCCGTCGTCCGCGTCGAACACGTCGCCGATCTCGACGCCGGCGCCGGCACCGGCCGTCGGCGCAAGCTCGACGTGGGCGACCCGGCCGTTGCGGGTGACGACGAGACCGGACCGCTCCCCCACCGTCTCGATGGCTGGAACAGCGTCGGGGGGCACCCCTCGATCCTGGTCGTCGAGGACCGGCGCGAAGGCGTCGAGGTCGAGCTCGGAGATGCGGCTGTAGCGCCAGATCTCCTCTGCCTCCGTTGGCATGCCCACATCGTCGAAGCGCTCCACGGCGGCGGCGCGCCGCGCCTGCATCCACTCCGGGCCAGGAAGGCGGGCAGCGAGGTCGGGCGTGAGCGTGCTCATTCGCGAATCAGGGGCCGCAGCGGCCCCTCGGCCGATGCTACCGACAGAGGGTGGTGTAGACGTCGGCCAAGGTGTCGAATTCGATGCATTCGACGCCGCTGAGCTCGCACCACTCGGCCAGACGACCCTTGGCGAAGACGACATCGGCGAGGAGGGCCGCCTTGCGGTCGCTCGTCCCGTCGCCCACGAAGACCGTGGTCCGACCGCGCCGTCGGGCGTCCTTGATCGGCGCCTGCTTGCACGTCCCGCAACTCGAACAAGGACAGCAGCGGTCCAGATTGGGGAACTCGAGGGCTCCGCGCGTCCATTCCACCGTGTTCGTCAGGAGGGTCACCCCGAGCCGGGCGCACACCTCCTCGGCGTAGAAGCCGAAGCCGTCGGAGACGACGAGGACCTCGGCTCCGCGGCGGCGAAGCTCGTCGACGAGGCGCTCGGCGTCGGGATCGAGGGCGACCTCCCGGGCGACCTGGCGCAGCACGCGTTCGTCGCGGGGCAGCAGGTCCCACTCTTGGACGAGGCACTCACGACTGCCGATCGCACCGGACGCGTAGAGCTCGTCGATGCGCCGCCAGTCGCCCGTGGCAAGCCGCTCGAGCAGATGGACGCCCGTGTCGTAGACGGTCAGCGTGCCGTCGAAGTCGACGAACACCGACGCCTGGGCCACGTCCACGCCTCCAGACCTACCATCCCGGGATGGCGACCTCCGAAGTCCTCACGCTCGAACGCGACGGCCACGTCGCCACACTGTGGCTGGACAACCCTGACCGACGCAACGCCATGGGCCCGGCCTTGTGGTCCGACCTGCCGGTCATGATGGAGGACCTGTCAGAGGACGACGACGTCCGCGCCGTCGTCATCGCCGCCAAGGGGCCGGCGTTCACCGTCGGCCTCGATCTCAAGACGATGGGCTCCGCTGTTGCCGGCGGCGGCGGCGGGGCCACGTCCGAGGCGGCCAAGCGCAAGGCCGCCCTGCGGGGCATCAAGCGCTTGCAGGCGTCGGTGACGGCGGTGGCCGACTGCCCCAAGCCAGTCATCGCCGCTGTGCACGGCTGGTGCATCGGCGGCGGCATCGACCTCATCTGCGCCTGCGACATCCGTCTGGCGTCGGCCGACTCGGTGTTCTCGGTGCGGGAGACGAAGATCGCCATCGTCGCCGACCTGGGCACCCTTCAGCGCCTGCCCGGCATCGTCACCCGCGGGCACGTGGCCGAGCTCGCCTACACGGGCAAGGACATCAGTGCCGGACGGGCGGCCGAGATCGGGCTCGTGAACCAGGTCCTTCCCGACGCCGAGGCGTGTCACAAGACCGCCGCCGAGATGGCCGCCGAGGTCGCCGCCAACTCACCGTTGGCCGTGCAGGGCACCAAGGCCGTGCTGCGCGCCGGCGAAGGTCACGCCGTGGCCGAGGGCCTCGACTACGTAGCCGTGTGGAACGCCGCCTTCCTGGCGTCGAACGACCTCACCGAAGCCTTCACCGCCTTTCTCGAAAAGCGTCCCCCGAACTTCACCGGGCAGTAACGCAACGCAGCTGACATCCGCCGATCGGCGGATTCGGACAATCGACTCAGCAATCGCCGTTGCGATGCCGACACACAGGGGATGCTGGGGTCGGCAGTCGAGCGGGTGAAGTCAGCCGTGGTGCGGTTCCTGCCGCGCGGCGGGTCGCTCCCCTACGAGGAGTGGAGGCGGCGCCACCGCGTCATCGTCGCCCTCCTGTGGGTTCACGCAGTGGGCCTCACCGTCTTCGGCCTCGCCCGTGGCTACACCCTGGGCCACACGATGACAGACACCGTGGTCATCGCCGCCGCCGCCTTTCTCGCCTCCCAGCGGTCGTTGGGACGGAAGTGGCAGTCGGTCGTCGCCGCCTTCGGCCTCGTCGCCGCATCGGGGGTCTTCGTGCACCTGTCCGGCGGCGTCGTGGAAGTCCACTTCCACTACTTCGTCGTGGTCGTCATCCTGAGTCTGTACGAGGACTGGGTGCCGTTCCTGGTGGCCATCAGCTTCGTCGTGATCGAGCACGGCCTGATGGGCGTCATCTCGCCGCGCTCGGTGTACGACCACCAAGCGGCGCTGAACAACCCGTGGAAGTGGGCGCTCATCCACGGCGGGTTCGTGCTGGCCGAGAGCGTCGCCTGCCTTGTCGCCTGGCGCAAGAACGAGGACACGCGGCTCGACCTCCAGCATTCTCTCGCCGACTTGTCCGAGAGCGAGGAGCGGTTCCGAAGCCTCGTGCAGAACGCCTCCGACATCGCCATGCTGTCCGACGCCGACGCCCGTCTTCGGTACGTCAGCCCGGCCATCAAGCGCGTGTTCGGCTACGAACCCAGTGAGGTCCTCGGCAAGGAGCGCTGGGGGTTCGTCCATCCCGAGGACATGGACCTCGTTACCGCCGCGTGGGAGGCCGCCCTCAAGAGCGCTGAACCAGTAGCTCCCATCGAGTACCGCGCCCGCCACGCCGACGGCTCGTGGCGCTGGGTCGAGCTCGTCATGGGCAACCTGCTCGACGATCCCGCTGTCGGCGGAATCGTGCTCAACATCCGCGACATCACCGAGCGCAAGGCCGCCGAAGAGGCGATGCTCCACCAGGCCTTCCACGACGCTCTGACGGCGCTTCCCAACCGTGCGCTGTTCCTCGACCGCCTGGGCCAGGCCCTCGCCCGGCAGCGGCGCCGGGGCTCCGTGACGGCGGTGCTGTTCCTCGATCTCGACCGCTTCAAGTGGATCAACGACAGCCTGGGCCATGCGGCCGGCGACGAGCTCCTGTCCCTGGTCGCGGCGCGCCTCACCGAGGCGGTCCGCCCTGGCGACAGCGTCGCCCGCTTCGGCGGCGACGAGTTCGTCGCTCTGTGCGACGACCTCGACGGTGAATGGGAAGCGACCGCCATCGGCGAGCGTCTCATCAAGGCGCTCTCCGCCCACTTGTGTGTGGAGGGTCGCGACATCACCGTCACTGCCAGCCTCGGGATAGCCACCACAGCGTCACCGGCGGGGACCACGCCCGATTCGCTGCTGCGCGATGCCGACGCCGCGATGTACCGGGCCAAGGAGCGGGGCCGCAACCGCATCGAGGTGTTCCAGCGAGGCATGCGGACTCGCGCCGTCGAGCGACTGGAGGTCGAGACAGACCTCCGCCGTGCGCTCGAGCGCGGCGAGCTGCGCGTGTTCTATCAGCCCGTCGTGCGTCTGGCCGGGACGGCCATGCTCGGGGTCGAGGCGCTGGTGCGCTGGCAACACCCCGACCGCGGCCTCGTCGCGCCGGCGGACTTCATACCCGTGGCCGAGGAGACCGGGCTGATCCAGCCGATCGGCGCCTTCGTCCTCAACGAGGCGTGCCGGCAGGTGGCTGTGTGGAACCGCGCCAACGCCGACCGCACTCCGTTGAGTGTCGCCGTCAACCTGTCGGCCCGTCAGATGAGTGCTGCCGACCTGACGCGCCTCGTGCGCACAGCGCTCGACCACTCCGGTCTCGAGCCTGGCCTGCTGTGCCTGGAGATCACCGAGTCCGTCCTCATGGAGGACGTCGCCGCCAGCCGGAACATCCTCCTCTCGTTGAAAGAGCTCGGCGTGCGCCTCGGCATCGACGACTTCGGCACGGGCTACTCGTCACTCCTCTATCTGCGCCGCTTTCCCGTCGACTTCCTCAAGGTCGACCGCTCGTTCGTGAGCGGCCTCGGGGAGAACTCCGAGGACGGCGCCATCGTCGCGGGCGTGCTCGGCCTGGCACACGCCCTCGGCGTGGGTGCGGTGGCCGAGGGGGTGGAGAAGCCCGAGCAGGCCGACAGGCTGGCGACCATGGGCTGTGAGCTGGCCCAGGGCTATCTCTGGAGCCGGCCGCTGGCTGCGGCCGAGCTCGAGACCAGTTTCGACCGCCTGTGGCCGCGACTGCTGCCGGTCACCCGCGCCAACGGCAAACCGGTCCGGGTGGTGCTCGCCGACGACCGTCCCGAGCTGCGGGCGACGGTGCGCATCGCCTTGGAGCTGCACGGTGGCTTCGACGTGGTGGCCGAGGCCAGCACCGGTTCGGAGGCCATCGCCGTGGCACGCGAGCAGCAGCCAGATCTGGTGCTCCTCGACGTTCTGATGCCAGGCATGACAGGTCTGGAAGCGCTGCCCCACATCGCCAACGTCGCACCGGCGACGAAGGTCGTCATCCTCACCGCTGTCGACGCGGCCGTCGTCGAAGCCGAGGGTGCGGGGGCGGCGGCCGCCACGTTCGACAAGGCCATCGGTCCCTCGCGGCTCGTCGAGCAGCTCTCCGACCTGGTCGGCGCGACCGCTACTCCCTCATCCACGGTGCGTAGCTCACTCCCACAATCAGCCCCTCGGGGCTGAGCAGGCGGGCCACCGTCTGGCCCCACGGTTCGGTGCGGGCGCCGTGGAGCAGCGTGTAGCCGCGCTCTTCGAGCTCTCGGGCCGCCTCGGCCACGTCGTCGACTTCGAACTCGACGCTCGCCTGCGGGCGGGGCACGTCGGCCGGCCATTCCTTGGTGCCGAAGCAGGCCTCAGCCGCCTGCGAGAGCGGCCACAGGCCGAAGTGGCGGACGCCGTCGACCTTCTCGCTGTGCAGATAGCCGTCGGCGTCGTCGAGCTCGAGGCCGAGTGTGTCGACATAGAGGCGCTCGGTCGCCCTGCGGTCCACGTAGATAGGGGCGAAGCTGGAGATGAACAGAGCCTTCATGGCCCGACCGTACGGCAGCAGTCAGCCGGTCGTCAGCCGACCGCTCCCTCCATCTGCAGCTCGATGAGCCGGCTCCACTCGACGGCGTACTCCATCGGCAGCGTGCGGGTGACGGGCTCGATGAAGCCGTTGACGATCATCCCCATGGCCTGCTGCTCGGAGAGCCCCCGGCTCATCAAGTAGAAGAGCTGGTCCTCGCCGACCTTGGACACCGTGGCCTCATGGCCGATGCGGGCGTCCTGCTCGTTGATCTCCATGTAGGGGTAGGTGTCCGAGCGGCTGTCCTCGTCGAGGATGAGGGCGTCGCAGCGGACGTGGCTCTTCACGCCGTGGGCCCCCTCCTCGACCTTGACCAGGCCGCGATAGGAGGTGCGCCCGCCGTCCTTGGAGATCGACTTCGACACGATCGTCGACGTCGTCTCCGGTGCGGCGTGGATCATCTTCGCCCCGGCGTCCTGGTGCTGTCCGGGCCCGGCGTAGGCGACGGAGAGGACCTCACCGGTGGCCTTGGGTCCCATCAGGTACACGGACGGGTACTTCATGGTGAGGCGGGATCCGATGTTGCCGTCGATCCATTCGACCCTCGCCTCGGCCTCGGCGCGGGCCCGCTTGGTGACGAGGTTGTACACGTTGGGCGACCAGTTCTGGATGGTCGTGTAGGTGATGCGGGCGCCGGGCATGGCGATCAGCTCGACCACCGCCGAGTGCAGGGAGTCGGTCGAGTAGACGGGCGCCGAGCAGCCCTCGATGTAGTGCACCTGCGCACCCTCGTCGGCGATGATCAGCGTCCGCTCGAACTGGCCGGCGTTCTCCTGGTTGATCCGGAAGTACGCCTGCAGCGGCATCTCGACCTTCACACCGGGCGGCACGTAGATGAAGCTGCCGCCCGACCACACGGCCGAGTTCAGCGCCGCGAACTTGTTGTCGCCGGGCGGAATCACAGTCCCGAAGTGCTTCTGCACGATCTCGGGGTGCTCGCGCAGAGCGGTGTCCATGTCCGAGAACAGGATCCCCTGCCTCGCCAGGTCGTCCCGGTTCTTGTGGTAAACGACTTCACTTTCGTACTGGGCCGTGACGCCGGCGAGGTACTTGCGCTCGGCCTCCGGGATGCCGAGCTTCTCGTAGGTCTTCTTCATCGACTCGGGGAGTGCGTCCCACTCGTCGACCTGGTTCCCGGTCGGCTTCAGGTAGTAGTAGATGTCCTGGAAGTCGAGCTGCGGCATGTTGACCGCGAACCACGGCATCATCGGCTTGCGCTCGAAGATCTTCAGGGCGCGCAGGCGCAGCTTCGTCATCCACTCCGGCTCGCCCTTGATCTCGGAGATCTGGCGGACGACGTCCTCGTTCAGGCCCTTCTTCGGTTCGTAGAGGTAGTCGACCTTGTCGCTCCAGCCGAGCTTGTAGCGACCCAGGTCGAGATCGGTTGTAGCCATCAGTGACCAGCCCTTCCGAGGGCGCGAGCAAAGCGAATTTCCACTACGTAGATAGTAACAACTCGCGGGAGCAGTCCACTCCCGGGTACGCCCTTTTCCTACCCGCGGGAGCCTCAGTGAAGAGCGAGATGGCCGGGCGCGTCGGCGTGTGGCGAGTCGAGATACGCCGTGGCCTCCGGTGGTCCGGAGAACCTGCCGTGCGACCAACGGATCTCCAGGTGACCGGAGACACATTCGTCCTCACCCGAATGGCGGTCGCGAACCAGCGCCTGCCAACCGACTCTGGGCTGCCCGGCCTGTTCCGCCTCGACGGTGAACTCGAGAAGCCGACAGTCCTGCCGCCAGTCCCAGCGCGTCGCGATTCGCTGGCGAAGCGCACCGCGCGAACCGTCGCAGGAAGCTTGCGGCTCGGCGTCGCCGCGACGAGCTGCAGAGCCAGCACCCAGTTCAGGGTCTCTGTGTCTTCGGCGACGAAGACGTCAGGTGGGTCATGGCGGGCCACCGCGCACGCGACGAGCCGCGACATCAGCGCCCTCGAGCGATCTCCTCTGCGGTCCAAAAGCCGGGAAGGGGCTCCTCGTGCCGGCCGCCCAGGGAGTAGTGGGCGAGGCGGCTGCGACCGTCGTCGGACAGCATGGCGATGGCATCGAAGAACGCCGTCGGACCAGCGGCGTGGAGCGCGACATCACCCTCACTGCCAGCCTTTGGCAGATGCGAGGTGAGAAACACAACGGGTTTCGTGCGCCGGTTGGCAAGGACGTGTGCCCGGCCGAGGCACTTCCACATTGTGTCGGTGCGCAACAGACCCCCGCGCATCGTGGAGAACGCGCCCGAGACGTCGAAGTACCAAGGGATGCCGTCAGCGTCGGTCGCCTCGAAGCTCACGCGGACGCCCGTCCCCTTGAGCTTCTTGTCCTTGCCGATGATGGTGAAGCCGGCCTGTTCGAGCACCTGCTGGGCGATGCCTTGCGCCGCCTTGCCTTCGCGCGTGGCTCGCGCCTGAAAATCGTCATCCTCCTCAGCGGCGACTGGAAAGGTGATCAGCGTGAGCGGCTGTTCGCCGGGTGGCGGCGGCTGGCGCGGACGCCGGGTGAGTTCGAGTGCCACCCGTCGTCGCGCGATCGCCACGTACTCGCTGTCGAGGTCATACCCGGCGTACCGGCGCCGCCACTTCGCGGCGGCGACCAGCGTCGAACCCGAACCCATGAACGGATCGAGCACCAGGTCGCCTTCGTAGGTGTACAGCCGTACGAGGCGCTCAGGGAGCTCGACCGGAAACGGCGCCGGGTGGCCGACGCGCTTCGCGCTCTCGGGTGGCATGTTCCAGACGTCGAGGGTCGCCTCCAAAAACTCATCATTCGTGAGCGAATTCACGTATGGCAGTCCGAGCCTCTCTCGGTCCTTCACGCTCTTGGCTCGGTCGAATCGGCCCTTGCTGGCGATGATGACACGCTCCGTCACGTCTCGTAGGACAGGATTCGCGGCGCTCCGGAACGAACCCCACGCGCACGAGCCGCTCGCACCGTCGCTCTTCTGCCAGATCACCTCGCCTCGGAGGAGCAGTTTCAGATCGTCTTGAAGAATGCGAATCACGTCAGCCGAGAGACTCCGGTACGGCTTCCTTCCAAGGTTCGCCACGTTGACGGCGATGCGTCCGCCTGGTTCGAGCTTGCGCTTGCACTCGGCGAATACGTCTCGCAGAAGCTCGAGATACTGGAGGTACGACCCAGGCACTCCTTCGCGGTCGAGCTCTTCCTCGTAGCTCTTCCCGACGAAATACGGCGGCGACGTGATGACCAGCGAAACCGACCCGTCGTCGATCCCGTGCATGTGCCGGGCGTCGCCTTCGAAGAACGGGTCGGGGAGCTCCTTGTACGGGACGACCTCGGCGTCGGTCGACAACTCCGGCGGCTCGAACCGGGCGTAGAACGCAGACGCGTCGTGCGCCTCCCGCCGCCCAACTCCGAAGTTGGATGTCGACGTTCTCTGTCGTTCTCCCATGGCTCCCTCAATCGACACGTCGAACGTAGCCCGCGGGTCTCGCACCGATGCGCCTTTTATGCCGTCGAACGTTGGTTCGATCGAGCGGTCATCTGGTGGACCCAGACAGGGAGCGTCAGTCCTTGTCGTTCTGGCGGTCGTGGACACGGCTGTACGGCGCCCACGACCGCCAGATCACAGATCGGGTGTCACGGCAGCGCTGACGCCTTCACCCAGTTGCCGTGGAAACCGAACGGCACGACGTGCGGAAGCGGCACGACGGCCACGGGTGGGGCGGCGACGTCGGCGCCGTCGAGGACCCAGACCTCGGTGCGACCAGCGCGGGCGTCGAGCACCAGCGTCAGCAGCCAGACCTCGTCATCGGAGCTGGCACCCGCCTTGGTCACCGGCACCGGCTCGCCGGCGATCTGGTGGGCCTTCATCGTCGCCACGGACGAGGACCCGTTGGCCAGGTCGACGGCTGCGGGCGTACCGAGGAACCGGGCCCCGTCGTTGAACGTGGCGCCGTAGATGCGCGTGTGGGGCCGGCACAGGGCGCGGCCCGCGACCCGGGGAAACTCAATCGGCGTGTCCGACAGCCGGCGCTGTTCGACACGGCCGTCGGAACGCAACGTCAGCCGCGTGAGGTACGGGTGCGACGCGACGAAGTCGCGACCTGCCATCACCTCGTAGAACAACTTCATCACCGAGTCGTCCTCTGTCGCGCAAAGGTCGACCACGACGTCGTCGCCCTCATCCCATGCGTTGGCGGTGTGGAACGTCAGGAACGGGCCCGTCTTGTATGACCGCCGCTCGCCGGTGGCGCGGTCAACCGAGACGATCACCGTCCCACGCTCCGGCTCCCACCGCAGCGAGTCGCCGAAGCTCTGCCGGCCGGTCATCAACGCCACGGGAACCCGCGGCAGCGAGATCGGATGCAGCACGAACACGGCCTTCGTGGGTGTCAGGGCGAAGTCGTGGACCATCGGGGCGAAGTCGAGTGGAACCTTGGTGACGAGCACCGTCTCGCCTTCGGCCGACGTCCGGTACAGCGAGATCGCAGTCCGCGGGCCGTAGTCGACGCCGAAGTTCCACATGGCGCCGGTGGCCCGGTCGAGCTTCGGATGGGCGGAGATCGCCTTGCGAACACCGAGCACGCCGCTCATGTCGTCCTCGCCAACGGTCTCGAGCGTGACCGGGTCGAGCCGCCAGGGCCGTCCGGCTTCCCACAGGGCGAGCAACTTGCCCGCGTGGAACACGATGTTCGTGTTCGCCGCGCTCTTCGGCAGTACGTTCCGCACGCGAGCGACCGGGCCCCCCGCGGGTCGCGTGCCGAAGCCGCCGTAGATGCGCCGCCCGGCAGCGTCCTCCTCCCGCTTCTTGTCCGTGGCGACGAAGCGGTTGCGGTACTCGACACGACCCCCTGAGAACCGCACGGCGTGCACCATGCCGTCGCCGTCGAACCAGTGGCGGTAGCGGTCCCCGTAGACGTCGTGGCGGGCCGGACCGATCCGGTAGAGCGTGCCGTCCAGCTCCGACGGCAACGTGCCCTCGACCGCCAGCTCGACGCCGTCACCGATCTCGGCCTCCAGGCTCCGGAAGCCCAACCGCCAGTCCGCCTCGGTTCTGCGATCCTCGACCAGCATGTCCCTACCTCCACCTCGAGCCGACATGACAATGTAGAATGTTGTCACATGCCAAAGTGGAATGTCAACGGTGACAAACGACACTGACCTCAACCCGACGGCGGCGTCGCTGCTCGGCTACCTGGATGTCGCCCCGATGACGGGGTGGGACCTCGACCGGTTCGTGCAGGCGTCGATCGGCAACTTCTGGAACGTGACGCGCAGCCAGATCTACCGGGAGCTGCGGACGTTGACCGAGGGCGGCTACGTCAAAGCGGGCGACGCCGGTCCGCGCGACCGAGTCCCCTACGCCATCACCTCGAAGGGCCGGAAGGCATTCGAGGCGTGGATCTCCCAGGCACCCCCGCCTGAAGTCATCCGGTCACGACTGCTGCTGACGATCTTCTTCGGCCACCACCTGCCGACGGCCCGCCTCCGCGAGATCGTGGACGCCGAGCGCGACCGCCACCACGCCACGCTCGACCGCTATCTCGCCCTCGAGCCGCAGTTGGCGGGCGTCGCCGACCAGCGCTTCCCGCTCGTCACCCTTCACTTCGGCATCCGTTACGAACGGGCCATGCTCGAGTCACTCGACGAACTCGCCGCGCTCCTCGATCAGGAGGGGCGGGGCGGCGCGTAGAGCTCGAGCTGGATGTTGTCGGGGTCGCGGAACACGAGCACCGACCCGTAGTCGCGATCGGCGATCGGCGAGTGCACGATGTCGCGCTCCTCGATTCGGAGGCGCCACGCCTCGAGCTCGGCCCGGCTGTCGACACCGAAGGCGACGTGGTCGAGGCCCGTGCGGAACTCGCTGAAGTCCTCGCCCTGATTCTCGTCGTGGGCGTGAAAGCCGAAGAACAACCCCGTGCCGGGGTGCATGTAGAGGTGCACCGGCCGCCCCGGCGGCTCCTCCATCTCGGCGACCTTCGTCAGCCCGAAGAGATCCTCGTACCAGGGTGCGCTCTTCGCGATGTCGCGGACGGTGAGAGCCACATGATGCACGCCGGAGATCTCAGCCATTTCCGGCAGACCGTAGCGCAGCGGCGTCGTGCACGAGCTGGCGAAAGAGGCCCTGCTGCTCGGGCCAGTCCTCCAGGAGCTCGGGATGCCACTGGACGGCGACCAGGTGGCTGTTCCCCTCGATCTCGAAGGCCTCGACCGTGCCGTCCTCGGCCCACGCCACCGGCCGCGAGCCCGCCGCCGCCTCGAGCACGGCCTGGTGGTGCATCGAGTTCACGTCGAGCTCGGTCGACCCGAGCGCGTCGGCCAGGTGGCTGTCGGGCTCGAGCTTGACCTTGTGCACGGCCTCGTGGCCCCGCTTGGCCTGATCGTGGTGCTGGCCGGTGACGGCGGGGACGTGCTGCACCAGGGTGCCGCCGAGGGCGACGTTGGCAACCTGCATCCCGCGGCAGATGGCGAGCACTGGGATGTCGCGCTCGAGCGCGCACTGCAACAGGGCGATGTCGAAGGCATCCCGGCGGGGGTCGACGTTGTGGGTCTCAGCCCCAGGCGTGGCTCCGTACAACGACGGCTGCACGTCGCCGCCTCCTGTCATCACCACGCCGTCGACGGCGTCGAGGAGAACAGGAACGTCGTCCGGATCGATGACCGGGAGGATCACCGGAAGCCCGCCCGCCCGTTCGACGGACTCCACGTAGAACCGCGAGGCCGTGTGCAGGAGCGTCGGACCGGTCGCCGCCTCGTACGTCTTGGGGCAGGCGGAGATGCCGATCACCGGCTTGGGGGCCACCGGCTCAGCTTACGGGTGGGCGCTCGGCGAACTGCTCGCTGATGAACTCGACGAGGGCGTCGACATCAGCGCCGTCGAACAGCGCGACGCGACCGGGTCCGCCTTCCAGCTCTCGCAGCAGCTGACCCACCTCTTCGCTGGCAGGAGCGGTGACGACGACCGTCGCCCCCTCGGCCACGAGCCTGCGAGCCAGGCCGGCACCGTCGGGCGCGGCCACAACCACGACCGTGCCCGCCAGTCGCGGCCTACTCGTCATCCGCGTCCGCCAACGTCTGTTCGACGTCGACCCGGGCCTCAACGGCATCGGCCATGGCCGCCAGCGCAGCCCCGATCATCCCGGTCAGGACGGCGTCGCTCGCCGGGTCGCCCCACGAGCCGTCCGGCATCTGCGTCTCGGTCAGCACGTCGGCCATGCGCTCGGCCGTGGCCAGGAATGCGTCCTCACCGGTGACTTCGTAGAGCGTGGCGCCGCCCCAGCCGACGAGGGCGTTGGCGGGCTCCCACACGCCTTCGCCCATGGCGACGACGACGTCGTGGAGCTCGATGGCGGCCTCGAGGTCGTCTGCTTCGCCTCTCTCTTCGAACAAGCGCGCCAACAGCACAACGGCCGCGCCGATGTCGCCGTAGGGCTGGTCCGCGGCATGGGGCCGGACCAGCGGCTCGGCCGGGCCGTCGTCCCACCCCACGAGGAGGCCGGCCACGTCGTCGGGCTGGTCCCACGCCCACCGCCGGCTCCGATGAGCGGTCAGGACGCGTCAGGCG
>CADDZP010000026.1 GCA_902812475.1 Actinomycetota bacterium
TCCCCGGCTCGCCCTCCGCCGCCTCTTGTTGGCCGGCAGCCGGAGGGGCGCCTTCGGCACTGAGTGCGGCTACCGGCAAGGAGGCGTAGGCGCGCGATGGAACTAGCCCTCACCGCCGAGCAGGAGGCGCTCCAGCAGGCGCTGCGCGAGTACTTCGCCAAGATCGTCACCCCCGAGATCGAGGAGGAGATGGCGACCGGGGAGATGGGCGGGCCCAGGTCCAAAGAGGCCATCCGCCAGATGGGGAGGGACGGCTGGCTGGGCATCGGCTGGCCCAAGGAGTACGGCGGCCAGGACCGCACCGCCATCGAGCAGTTCATCTTCTACGACGAGTCGTTCCGGGCCGGTGCACCGGTGCCGATGCTCACCATCAACTCGGTGGCGCCGACGATCATGCAGTTCGGCACCGACGAGATGAAGAGGGAGCTGCTGCCCAAGATCCTCGCCGGCGAGATCCAGTTCGCCATCGGCTACACCGAGCCGGGCTCGGGCACCGACCTCGCCTCGCTGAAGACCAAAGCCGTGCGCGACGGGGACGAGTGGCTGATCAACGGCCAGAAGGTGTTCACGTCGATCGCCGACTTCGCCGACTACGTCTGGCTGGCCTGCCGCACCGACCCCGACGCGCCGAAGCACAAGGGCATCTCGATCATCCTGGTGCCGACCGCCAACCCCGGGTTCAAGGTGACACCCATCCGGATCATGGGCGGGGCCATGACCAACGCCACGTACTACGAGGACGTGCGCGTCCCGGTCACCAACCTGGTGGGCGAGGTCAATCGGGGCTGGGACCTGATCGTCAACCAGCTGAACCGGGAACGGGTGGCGCTGGCGCCGCCGGGCATGTGCGAGCGTCAGTACGTCGGTGTCCTCGAGTGGGCCAGGAAGACGAAGCTGCCCGGGTCTTCGCTGCGCGTGATCGACCAGCCCTGGGTCCAGCGCAACCTCGCGCTGGTGAAGGCCAAGCTGGAGTACCTCAAGCTCATCAACTGGAAGGTGGCCTGGCAGGTCGACCACGGCATCCTCGACGTGGCCGAGTCCTCGTCGACCAAGGTCTTCGGCACCGAGCTCTTCACCGAGGCCTACCGGCTGCTGCTCGAAGTGCTGGGCCCGCCGGGTGCGACCAAGCGGGGCTCGCCGGCGGCGCTGTTGCGGGGCGGCCTCGAGCGGGCCTACCAGGGGACCCTCATCCTCACCTTCGGCGGCGGCACCAACGAGGTCCAGCGTGACCTCATCGCCGTGTTCGGCCTCAAGATGCCCAGGAGCCTTTGACCAATGGACTTCTCATTCACTGAAGAGCAGCAGGAGATCCAGGGCCTCGCTGCCCAGATCCTGGGCGACAAGGTCACCCACGAGCGCCTGAAGGAGGTCGAAGCGTCGGCCGAATGGTTCGACCGCGACCTCTGGGCCGAGCTGGCCAAGGCCGGACTCGTCGGCATCGCCCTGCCCGAGGACGTCGGCGGTGGTGGCTTCGGCATCCTCGAGGCGGCGCTGGTGCTCGAAGAGGTCGGCCGCACGGTGGCCCCGGTGCCCTACTACGCGGCCGTCGTCCTCGGCGCCATGCCGCTCGCCCAGTTCGGCAGCGACGAGCAGCGCAAGCGCTACCTCCCGCGTGTGGCCGAAGGCGAGACGATTCTCACGGCGGCGCTGGCCGAGGAGCTGAACACCGACCCATTGTCACCGCAGACGGTTGCCAAACCAGACGCCAACCAGTGGGGCCTCACGGGCACCAAGACGCTCGTCCCTGCAGCCCATCTCGCCGAACGCATCGTCGTCCCGACGGCCAACGGCGTGTTCCTCGTCGACCCCAAGGGCGCCGGCGTCACGCTCGAGCGCCAGATCACGACGAGCGGCGAGCCTCAGTTCAACGTCGTCCTCGACAACGCCCGAGGCGAGCCGCTCGGTGACCCGTCGGCCGGAGCCGAGATCCTGCAGTGGATGGTCGACCGGGCGACGGCCGCCCTGTGCGCCATCGCCCTCGGTGTGTGCGAGCAGGCCCTGAAGATGACTGCCGAGTACACGTCGACCCGCGAGCAGTTCGAGCGCCCGCTCGCCGCCTTCCAGGCCGTCGCCCAGCGCGCCGCCGACGCCTACATCGACACGGAGGGCATCCGCCTGACCGCGTGGCAGGCGGTGTGGCGCCTGGCCGAGGGCCTGGCCGCGGCCGACGAGATCGCCGTGGCCAAGTTCTGGGCCTCCGAGGGCGGCCAGCGCGTCGTGCACGCCGCTCAGCACCTGCACGGCGGCATCGGCGTCGACGTCGACTACCCGCTGCACCGCTACTTCCTGTGGGCCAAGCAGTGCGAGCTCACGCTCGGCTCGGCCACGCCCCAGCTGGTCAAGCTCGGCAAGTCCCTCGCCGACCAACCGGCGTGACGCCCGGCTGACCGTGGAGTTCAACCTCGCCGACATCATTTCGTCGCCGAAGCGGAGCTTCGGCGACGAGTTCAGTCATGCTTCGGGTTCGCGGCAGAGCCGCTCGCCCTCGGCGCTGTTCT
This sequence comes from Actinomycetota bacterium, assembly GCA_902812475.1. Lineage (GTDB taxonomy): Bacteria > Actinomycetota > Acidimicrobiia > Acidimicrobiales > AC-14 > CADDZP01. The sequence continues at coordinate 2,499 of CADDZP010000026.1, forward strand.
TCTCGGCTGACATCCGGACCGGGCGCCTTCGGCGCCGTGAGCGGCCGTCAACGGCGGCCGGGGTGAGCTAGCGAATGGAGTTCAACCTCGCCGACATCTTCGAGTCGATCGTCGACGTCGTCCCCGAGCGACAGGCGATCGTGTGTGAGGACGAGCGGGTGACATACGCCCAGCTCGAGGAGAACGCCAACCGGCTCGCACATCACCTCCAGGAGCAGGGCGTCGGATCGGGCGAGCACGTCGGCGTCCAGCTCTACAACTCGATCGAGTACCTCACGACGGCGGTGGCGTGCCTGAAGATCCGGGCCGTGCCCGTCAACGTGAACTACCGCTACGTCGAGGAGGAGCTCGCCTATCTCTACGGCGACGCCGACCTCGTCGCCCTCGTCGTCCACCGGGAACTGGCCAGCCGTGCCGCCAAGGTGCGCCCCGACAAGCTGCGCCACGCCGTCCTCGTCGACGACGACAGCGGCGCCGATGTCGGCGGCCTCGACGCCGTGGCGTGGGACGAGGCGCTGGCCAAGGCGTCGCCCGACCGCACCTTCGGGCCGAGGTCGCCCGGCGACCTGTACATCATCTACACCGGCGGCACGACGGGCATGCCCAAGGGCGTGATGTGGCGCCAGGAGGACATCTTCTTCTCGGGCATGGGCGGCGGCGACCCGGCCGGCCAGCCCGCCGAGAAGCCCGAACAGCTGGCGGAGTGGGCTGCATCCAGGGAACCGAGCGCGACGTTCCCGATGGCGCCGCTCATGCACGGCGCCGCCCAGCTGGCGTCGTTCATCTGCTTCCACTGGGGTGGCAAGGTCGTCCTCCAGCACAAGTTCGAGCCGAAGGCGGCCCTGCGCCTCATCGAGCGGGAGAAGGTCAACACCGTCAGCCTGGTCGGCGACGCCATGGCCCGGCCCCTCGCCGACGCTCTCGACGAGCCGGATGCCGACTACGACCTGTCGTCGCTGATCGTCATCAGCTCGGCGGGCGCCGTGTTCTCCGACACCGTGCGCGACCAGTTGAAGAAGCACCTGCCGAACATCTTCCTGGTCGACGCCTACGGGGCGTCCGAGACCGGCCACCAGGGCACGATGGCGGCGGAGTCGAGCCCCGAGAAGGGCCTTCGGTTCACGATGAACCCCAACACCGCCGTGCTCGACGACGACCTGAAGCCGGTGAAACCGGGGTCGCGGATCGTGGGCCGGGTCGCCCTGAAGGGCCACGTTCCCCTCGGGTACTACAACGACCCCGAGAAGACGGCGTCCACGTTCAAGGAGATCAACGGGGAGCGCTGGGTGCTGCCCGGCGACATGGCCACCGTCGAGGCCGACGGCACCGTGCTCGTCTTCGGCCGGGGGTCGGTCTGCATCAACAGCGGCGGCGAGAAGATCTACCCCGAGGAGGTCGAGTCCGCCCTCAAGAGCCACCCGGACGTCTTCGACGCCGTGGTCGTCGGCGTGAAGGACGAGAAGTGGGGCGAGCGGGTGACGGCGCTCGTGCAGGCCCGGCCGGGCCACGCGGCCGATCCGGACGACATCGCCGCCCACTGCCGCACCAAGGTGGCCGGGTACAAGGTGCCCCGGCAGATCCACGTGCTCGACGAGCTCGTGCGGTCGCCGAGCGGCAAACCCGACTACCCATGGGCTAGGAAGAGGGCAGCCGACCTCAGTAGTTAGAAGCTGCAGAGCGCCTAGCCAGAAGGAGCGCCCATGCCCCTCGACCCGAACGTGGAGTTGCTGCTCCAGTCCATCGAGCAGAACGGGGAGAGCGGCGGCAGCATCTGTGACGTCGGCGTCGAGCAGTCGCGGCAGTTCATCGAGCTGTTCGGCTCCCTCGGCGGCACCGTCGATGTCGCCCGCGTCGAGGACCTGACGGCGCCCGGTCCCGGCGGCGACATCCCGATGCGTCTGTACTCGCCGGCGGAGGAGGCCGTCCTTCCTGTCGTCGTGTACTTCCACGGCGGAGGATGGTGCATCGGCAACATCACGAGTCACGATGGTGTCTGCCGCAAGCTGGCCAACCAGAGCGCGCTGACCGTCATCAGCGTCGACTACCGGCTGGCGCCCGAGCACACGTTCCCGTGCGCGGCCGAGGACTGCTACGCGGCGGCCAAGTGGATCGCCGACAACGCCGAACAGCTCAAGGTCGACGGCAGTCGTATGGCTGTCGCCGGCGACAGTGCCGGCGGCAACCTGGCGGCGGTGACGTGTCTGTTGGCGCGCGACCGGGGCGAGCCGACGATCGCCTTCCAGTTGCTCATGTATCCGGTGATCGATGGCACGATGAGCTTCCCGTCCTACAAGGAGAATGCCGAGGGCAAGCTCCTCACCGCCCGCGACATGGCGTTCTTCTACGACAACTACGCCGGCGACGATGTCGACCGCAGGGACTGGCGCCTGTCGCCGTTGTACGCGCCCGATCTCGGCGGTCTCCCGCCCGCGTTGGTGATCACGGCGGAATACGACCCTCTGCGCGACGAGGGCGAGGCTTACGCCGACGCCCTGCAACAGGCCGGCGTAGAAGCGCGCTCGAGCCGGTACGACGGCATGGTGCACGGCTTCTTCGGTCTGGAGGCGATCGTGCCCGCCTCGGCCGGTGCCATGGAAGAGGCAGCCGCGGCGCTGAAGTACTGGCTCAAGTGAGCATCGACCGCCTTCGGGAGGCGGTCGTCGCTCTCGCCGACGCGGTCGACGACAAGCGACTCGTCCGGCCGTTCGACGACGAGGAGGAGCGGCGCAACTGGTTCTACTGGCCCGACGCCCGCAACGGCGTGCCGTTCTCGGACATGACCTCCGACCAGTCCCAGCTCGTGTACGGCGTGCTTGCCGCCATCCTCAACGTGCATGCGCTGGCCAAGGTCACCACGATCGTCGGGCTCGAGGAGGTGCTGCGCGAGGTCGAGCTGGGCGGCCTCCGCCGGCGTCGCCCCGACGCCCTGCCCCGCGACCCTTCGAAGTACTTCACCACGGTCTTCGGCGAGCCCACCGGCGACGAGCCGTGGGGTGTGCGCTTCGAAGGCCACCACGTGTCGGTCAACGTCACCGTCGCCGGCGGAGAGGTGGCGTCGACGCCACTGTTCCTCGGCGCCAATCCCGCCGAGGTCCGCCACAACGGGCGCGTCGTTCTGCGACCGCTCGCCGAAGAGGAGGACACGGCGCGGGCCCTCTTGCAGTCGCTGCCGGAAGCACAGCGGCGCCGGGCCCTCGTCGACGACCGGGCACCGGACGACATCCTCACCTTCAACTCTCCCCGGGTGGAGGTCGACCTTGCGGGCGGAGTGCCGATCCAGGATCTCACCGGCGAGTCGCAGGCCATCGCCGACGAGCTGGTCTCCCTCCACGTCGAGAGGATGCAGCTTCACGTGCCGCACGTCGACACGACCGGCGTCCACTTCGTGTGGGCGGGCTGGCCCGAACGGGGCCGGCACCACTACTACCGCCTGGCCGGACCCCGCTTCCTGGTCGAGTACGACAACACCCAGAACGACGCCAACCACGCCCACAGCGTCTGGCGCGACCCGGCGAACGACTTCGGCGACGACCTCCTCCGCCGCCACCTCGCGCAAGACCACCCTTGACAACCGACCGTCAGTAAGTGTCTACTAACGGTTAGTGAGTGCTAACCAAGGGAACGGGATCGCAGCATTGGGGGACGACACCCGGCGGGCGATCTTCGAGCTCTTGGCCCGGGGCCCACGACCGGTGGGGGAGATCGCCCGCGAGCTGCCGGTCACCAGGCCGGCGGTGTCCCAGCACCTCAAGGTGCTCAAGGACGCCGGCCTCGTGATCGACCGCCAGGAAGGCACCCGCCGGATCTACCAACTCAACCCGGACGGCGTCGGCGCCCTGCGCGCCTACTTCGACCGGTTCTGGAACCGATCGCTCGCGGCGTTCAAGACGGCCGTGGAGCACGACAACAAGGAGGAGCGATGACAGCTCAAGCAACCGACACGGCCGTCCAGACATCGATCGTCGTCGACGTACCGCAGGAGAAGGCGTTCCGGTACTTCACCGAGAAGATCGGAGAGTGGTGGGTGCCCGAACACCATCTTCTGCAGGGCGTCACGGAGATGGTGTTCGAGCCGCGGGTGGGCGGCCACATCATCGACCGGGCGGCTGACGGGACCGAGAGCCGCTGGTCGCGGGTCCTGGCCTACGAACCGCCCAGCCGGGTCGTGTTCAGCTGGGACGTCAGTCTGCAGTGGCAGATCGAGACCGACCCGGCCAAGACGAGCGAGATCGAGGTGCGCTTCATCCCCGAGGGGGACAACCGCACCCTCGTCGAGCTCGAACACCGCAACCTCGATCGCCACGGCGAAGGCTGGGAGGGCATGCGCAACGCGGTGGGCTCCGACGGCGGCTGGCCCATCGGGCTCCGGCGCTTTGCCGAACGCGTCAACGCCTGACCTGGACGCCGGCGTTCTGGCGGTCGTGGGTGGCGCCGTAGGACGTCCACGACCGCCAGAAGCGCCGCGGCCGGTCTCTGTGCAGTCGTCGTCGTACAGCGACGCGCAGTGCACGGAGTCGCCGGTCGATGTTGCTCAGGCGTCGAAGCCGAGCTCGCGGCGAAGGTCGTCGAGGTCGCGGCGGAGGGCCGCCACCTCTTCGCGGAGGTCGGTGAGCTCGTCGACCCGGGCAGTGGAACGGACGGGCGCCGGCGCCGCCGCCTCGATCTGGCTGACGTCGACCTCGCCGCCGAGGAGGTGGGCGTAGCGGTCCTCCCGCTGGCCGGGCTGGCGGGATATGCGAACGACCAGCGGCTCCTCACGCCCGGCCAACCCGTCGAGCGTGCGCTCGACCTCCGACAGTTCGGCGAACTCCGCCGCCCGCTCGGTGCGCGTCTTCAGCTCGTTCAGCGTCTGCGGTCCGCGCAGCAGCAACACGCCGAGTACGGCGAGCTGGGGACGCTCGAGGTACAGGGCCTCGTGGAGTACCTGGCGGTAGCGGGTGACCGACCGTCCGTGGGACGGGTGGACGATGCGGGTGAGGCCCTTGTCCTTCAATCCGAGCACGGTCGACTCGACGAGGCGCTCGTCGTAGTCGACGACCGGGTAGCGGTTCGACGACTGGTTGCACGCCAGCGTGAGGGCGTTCAGCGTCAGCGGGTACTGCTGCGGCGTGGTCAGCTCCTTCTCGATGAGCGACCCGAGGACGCGCATCTCTTCGGGGCCGAGCTCCAATGCCATGGAGCCGGACGCTATTCGCGCCTACTCGTACTGCAGGTTCTCGACGACTTCGACGTGGGCCGAGCGCCACGCCGGGAAGCTGGCGGCGGCAACGACGACGACGGTTGCGATGATGCCCCATACAGGGATGGCCGGGAGCGCCAGTCGAATGGGGTCCTTGAACCCGACGATGATCGGGATGATCAGGTACAGGCTCAGGTACATCCCTGTGCCGAAGGCGACGACCAGGGCCGAGCCGACGACACCGATGGCGACACCTTCGGAGACGACCATGCGGCCGAGCTCCGCGGGCGCCATGCCGACGGCAGACAACAAAGCGAGCTCCCGCCTGCGCTGGACGGCGACGAGGAGCAAGGTGGACAGGACGGCGACGAAGGCGACGAGCAGGAGTCCCCGCTGGAGCGCCCAGAACGAGGCGAACTGGCCGTTGATCTCACTCGAGATCTTCGTCGCCAGCTCGGGTGCCGTCTGCACTTGCAGGCGCGGATCGAGACCGGCTTGGCGCACGGTCGACGCCAGGGTGGCCGGCGACACGCCGGGGGCCGGTTCGAGGTACACGTCGAGCGGCGGCTGCCGCCCGTACAGCGACTCGAGCATGGCCATGGGCATCGTCACCGTCTGACCGATCGTGTCGCCGTCCTGCCAGACGCCCTGCACCTTGACCGGCGCCCAGCCGCGAGGCGTCGGCAGACGCAGCGTGGATCCGGCGCTGACGTCAAGGCGGCGGGCCAACCCCGGCCCGACAATGACCTCACCGCGGCTGAGACGGTTCAGGTCAGCGGTCCCGTCGAGCACCGGCAGGCGCATCTTCGTGGTGGGATGCTCGATCGCCTTCACGCCGACCATCGACGCGGTCTGGTGCCCGGTGAGGACGAACGCGGAGCGGTGGACCTCGCCGACGCCTGGGAGTGTGGAGAGCCGGGCCAGCACGTCGGGCGACAGCTTCGACTCGAGGTCGGCGCTGTTGTTCGGATCGACCGTCGACACCCTGACCATGCCGGTGAATCCGTTGGTGATCCCATGCACGACGCCGTCGTGGATCGACGCCACGAAGCTGACGATGATGAAGGCGGTCGCGACCGGCGCGGCCACCGCGGCGGCCATCGTCCCCGTGCGGCTCGGGTCGCGCACGAGGTTGGCGATCCCCAGCCGCGTGGCGGCCGCTGACCGCCGCAGCCCCCGCCCGACAACTCGCAGGACGACCGGCGCCCAGAAACCGGCGGCCGTGATGAAGGCGGTCGTCGCCACGGCCACGCCCAGGCGGCCGGCCACGGGCTGCCACGGGGAGAGGGCACCGTGGCGCTGCGCCAGCCAGCACACGAACAGCGCCGCGCACCCGATGGCGGTGATGGCGATTGCCCGCTTGATGCGAATCGGGGGTGCGGTCTCGTCGCGCATCTGCCGGTTCGACAGCTCGGCCGTGACGTCCATGCGCATGGCCCGACGCGCCGGCCACCACGCGGCGGCGGCGCCGAGGGCCGTGCCCAACACGGCTCCGAGCACGAACGGCACCGCCGTGGCGTGCACGCTGATCGGGACGCCCACGAACCGGGTCGTGAACGAGCTGATGCTCGCAGTGATCGGCTGGGCCAGCAAGATGGCGCCGGCCCCGCCCAGGACCCCGCCGACGAGACCGAGCATTCCCGTCTCGACCATCGTGCCGCCGACGAGCGTCCGAGGCCGTCCTCCCAAGGCGGCGACGACCGCGAGGTCGCGCCGGCGCTCCTCGATGGACAGGCTCACCGTGTCGTAGACGAGGACGGCGGCGATGGCGATGGCGAAGATGCTCAGCATCCCGAAGATGGGAAGGAACGCGCCGAGGGCGAGCCCGGCGGCGGGCGGCGGGTCGGTCGAGCGGAGCACGCCGTTCCAGCCGCCGACGGCGCGCGCCAGGCGCGTCCGGAGCGCATCGACGGCGACGCCGGCAGCCGGCCGCACGTAGATGACATCGATCCTGCCGGCTCTGGCGAACAACCGCTGCGCCTCGGGCAGGGGGAAGACGGCGACGTGCCCGCCGCCGATCTGATCGAGGCGGTCAACGGTCGGGGCGCCGGCCAGGCGCATGGGCCCGAGGTCGGTGCGGATCTCGCCCTGCGGCCCGAGTTGGCGGGCGAGCGACGGAGCCACCAGCGGCGGCGTCGAGTTCGTGGCTGACGCGACCGCCTCCGGGTCGCACCCGACCTTGCCGATGAACGCCTCGATGCGGCAGTCGACGCCGAGCCCAAGAACACCGATGTCGCGCGTCGATGTCGCCGACGTGTGGCCGAACGTGACCGCCTGCACCACGGGCACGGCAGCCGCGACGCCGGGCGTGTGCTCGACCGTCGTGACGACTCCCTCGTCGAGCCCGCCCCGCGTCGTAGCCCCCACGACTCTGAGCGGCGCCGGTCCGGCGAGCGACCGACCGAACTCGGCGAACGATCGCGACATGCTCGACGTCAAGACGATGATCGACATCGCCAGCGAGATGCCGGCGGCGACGGCCGCCACCGCGAGCACGACGCGGAGCTTCTGTCGGCGCATCCGGCGCAGGTTCAGCAGCCGGGCGGCCCGGATCACCTTGTTGCTCTCGCCGTGGCCTTCGCCAGCCGTCCGTCGCGCAGGTGGAGGACGTGGTTGGCCCGCTTGGCGGCGCCGATGTCGTGGGTGACCATGAGCAGGGCGGTGCCGTCGTCGCTGACCTGGTCGCACAGCACGTCGAGGATCTCGGCGCCCGTCGCCGAGTCGAGGTTGCCCGTTGGCTCGTCGGCGAGCAGCAGCCGAGGCCGGGCGACGAGGGCCCGGGCGATGGCGGCCCGCTGCATCTCCCCACCCGAGAGCTCACCAGGGAGGTGGTCGGCGCGGTGGGAGAGGCCGACGCGGTCGAGCAGCTGGCCGACCCTGCCGTTCCCCGAGCGCACGCCGTCGAGCACCAGGGGCAGCTCCACGTTCTCGGACACGGTGAGAGTCGGGATCAGGTGGAAGAACTGGAAGACGAAGCCCACCTGGCGCCGGCGCAGTTGGGCCCGCTCGCCGGCCGAGAGTGTCGACAGGTCTCGGTCCTCGAGCAGGATGCGCCCCGCGTCCGGCCGATCGAGGCCGCCGGCGAGGTGGAGGAGCGTGGACTTGCCCGAGCCGCTCGGTCCGACGAGCGCGGTGAAGTCCCCGGCGTCAAGGCACAGATCGACGCCGTCGAGGGCGAGGACTTGCTCTCGCCCCCGTTGGAACCCCTTCCGGACCCCCTCGAGCCGCAGCAGGCTCACTGGGTGCCGCCTTCGGCGGCCGCCCGTGAGCCGGGCGCTCTACTGATTGGTTCGCTCGCGGCGCTCGCTCACGACGTGAACTCTTCTGCGCCCGCCGCCGAAATCCTCTGTGAATCCGGCCACAGCCGGGGCTAACGTCCGCGGCGATGGCCACCTATGGACTGCAGCTGCCCAAGTTCAACTTCGACGTGCCCGATGACCGCCTCTTCGAGCGGGTGGCGTCGATGGCGTCGGCCGCAGACGACGCCGGGTTCTCGTCGCTCTGGGTGATGGACCACTTCTACCAACTGCCGGGCCTCGGCGGGCCAGACGACAAGATGCTCGAGGGCTACACGCTGCTGGGCGCCCTGGCCGCCCGCACGCAGCGGGTGACCCTTGGCACACTGGTCACCGGCGTGACCTATCGGAACCCGGCGCTGTTGGCCAAGGAGGTAACCACTCTCGACGTCATCTCCTCGGGACGGGCCGTGCTCGGCATCGGGGCCGCCTGGTACGACGTCGAGCACGAGGGACTCGGCGTCGACTTCCCGCCGGTGCCCGAGCGCATGGACCGCCTGGAAGAGGCCGTGCAGATCTGCCGGCTGATGTTCACCGAGGAGCGGCCGAGCTTCGAGGGTCGCTACTACCGCATCAAGGAGGCCCGCAACATCCCCCGGCCCATCCAGCCCGGCGGACCCCCGATCATGATCGGTGGCAGCGGGCCGAAGCGCACGCTGCGGGCCGTGGCGGAGTACGCCGACATCTGCAACGTCTTCGGCGGCCCTGACACGCTGCGCAAGAACCTGGAGATCCTGCAGGGCCACTGCGCCGACGTGGGCCGTGACCCGGCCGAGGTCAAGGTGACGCGCCTGGGCTCGCTGTTCCTCGCCCGGTCCGCCGACGAGGCCGAGCAGCTGCGGCAGGGCGTGGCGTCGGCGATGGGCGAGGAGTGGGCGCGCGAGGCGGCCACCTTCGGCGACGCCGACACGATCGCCGAGCAGGTGCGGGCGCTGGTCGACGCCGGCGCCCAGGAGCTCATCTTCAACCTGCCCCTGGCCAACACTGCCGACGACGTCACCGCCGCCGGTGAGGTGCTGCAGAAGGCCCTCGCGTAGGCCGGGCCCGTGGCCGACGCCGCCGCGGTGACGTGCTGACCGGGGCCGTCGGGTAGGACCAAGGCGATGAACGTCGCCGAGCGAGCGGTCCGGCGCATCGACGGTTACCAACAGCGCCATCGCGCCCCGGGGTTCGTCTTCGGCGTCATCAAGAAGTTCGGCGACGACCGTGGTGGGGCGCTCGCCGCCCTCCTGACGTACTACGGCTTCCTCTCGCTGTTCCCGCTTCTCCTGCTGGGCGTCACCGTGCTGGGCTTCTTCCTCGGCAACGACCCCGCGCTGCAGAAGCGTCTCATCAACTCGGCGCTCTCTGAGTTCCCGATCATCGGGGCGCAGATCCAACAGAACATCCACGCCCTGCGCGGCACCGGACTGGGTCTGGCCGTCGGCATCGGCGGGCTGCTGTGGGGCACCCTCGGGATCACCCAGGCCGGGCAGCACGCCATGCAGGAGGTGTGGAACGTACCGGGCGTGTCCCGTCCCAGCTTCTGGATCCGCCTGGCTCGGGGGGCGGTGTTCCTCTTCATCGTCGGTGTGGGCGTGGGCGGCACGTCGATCGCGACCGCGATCGGTTCCCAGGCCAGTCACGGTGCGGTCGAACGAGCGCTGTTGCTGGCGGCTCCGGCGCCGGTCAACGTCGCCCTCTTCCTGCTCGGCTACCGGGTGCTCACCGGCCCGCGCGTCCGCCTTGGGGACCAGCTGCCCGGCGCCATCGTGGCTGGATGCGCGTGGACGGCGCTCCAGGCCCTCGGCGGCTACCTCGTCGCCCACCAGCTTCGGCACGCCAGCCAGGTGTACGGGTTCTTCGCCTACGTCCTGGGCTTGGTGTCGTGGCTGTACCTGCTCTCCCAGATCACCGTCTACGCCGCCGAGGTGAACGCCGTACGAGCCCAGCGCCTGTGGCCGAGGAGCATCGTGCAGCCGCCGCTCACGAGCGCCGACGAGGAGGCGCTCGCCGCCATCGCCGGCCGAGAGGAGCGACGCCCCGAGGAGCGGGTCCGGGTGACGTTCGACTGAAGCGTTCCGACAACGCGGCTACGCGTTGACCTTGGCGATGACGTCGTCGCCGAAGCGGCGGAGGTTGTCGATCTTGGTCGGCAACGGCTCGGTGTCGGGACCGACGGTGTAGGGGTAGCGGAAGCCGACGATGGCGTCGGTGACGCCCTGTTCTTCGAGGCGGCGGACGCCGTCGACGGTGTAGGCGTCCATGGAGATCACGTGGATCTCGAACGGCTCGTCGGCCCGGCCCTCGGCCGTGCGCAGGTCCTGCAGCTTGGCCAGCAACCCGGGGAGGTCGGCGGGATCGCCACCGCCGTGCATCCACCCGTCGCCCAGGCGGGCGGCCCGGCGCAGGGCGGCGTCGGCATGGCCGCCGAGGAGGATGGGCACGGGCTGTGACGGCGCCGGCGTCATCTTGATCGAGGGCACGTCGAAGATCTCGCCGCGGTACTCGAACCACCCGCCGGACGTGAGCCCTCGGATGATCTCGATGCACTCGTCCATGCGACGGCCCCGCCGCTCCCACGGCACGCCGGTCAAGGCGTAGTCCTCGGGCCACGGGCTGGTGCCGACGCCCAGCACGAAGCGGTTGCCGGTGAGGACGGCGACCGAGCCCGCCTGCTTGGCCACGAGCACGGGGTGGCGGATCGGGAGCTTGACGACGAAGGTCGTGAAGCGGATGCGTGACGTGACCGCGCCGAGCGCCGGGATGAGGGCGAAGGGCTCGAGGAACGGCTTGTCCTCCAAGAACTCGCGGGAACCGTCGGGGTTGTAGGGATAGGTCGCGTCCGACTCGGCCGGGTAGGCGATGCTGTCGGGCACCACGAAGTTGGCGTAGCCCGCGTCTTCGGCCGCCTGGGCCAGCGGCGCGTAGAACGACGGGTCGACCATCGACTCTGCGTAGGAGAAGCGCACGTCGACCCGCTAGCGGGCGCGTGGGCCCTGGGCGGGACCGCGCGCCCAGTCGGGGGAGTCGGGCCAGTTCTGGCGGGTCATCTTGATCGAGTGCTCGGGGTCGTGCTTGCCCCGGGCCTCGATGTAGGCGGCCTGGGCCTTCTGGGCGGCGGGCAAGGCCCAGAAGTCCTCCTCGCAGTCCCACTTGCCGTCGCCCGCGTAGTGCAGGATCGACACGCCCGGGAAGTCGAACGGCGGGCCGCCCGGCTCGGGGTTGTCCCGGCGGTTCTGCATGTAGAAGATGACTCGGTCGCCGTCGATGGCATGCCACTCGTACACGGTGTACAGCTCGGGGTAGGCGGCCATGATCTGGACGATCCACGACTTGATCTGGTCGCGGCCGCGGAGGCTGCCGAGCACGTGCTCGATGTACACGGCGTCGTCGGTGAACAGGTCGGCCCACGCCTCCCAGTCCTCGCCGACGGCGCCGGTGCGCCAGTAGTGGATGAACGCCTCTTCGACTTCGTTCCTGCTGTGCCCGCCCACGTCGTCAGACGGTACAGGAGCGGTCAACTGACGGCTCGTCAGAAAGCTCTGTAGGCTCGGGCGGTGCCTCGCGGCGACCTGGATTTCGGCACGCTGCCCAACCTCTGGGCGAGCGCCGCGGAGCGCTTCGGTGACGCCGAGGCCCTCGTCGACGCCCCCGCGCGCTTCAGCTTCAAGGAACTGCACGGCGCCGTGCGCGAGGCCGCCCGTGCGTTCATCGCCCTCGGCGTGCAAGCGGGCGACCGCGTCGCCATCTGGGCACCGAACACGTGGGAGTGGGTCGTCGCCCTGGGCGGCCTGCACACCGCCGGTGCCGTGCTCGTGCCCCTCAACACCCGTTTCAAGGGTCCCGAGGCGGCGTACATCCTGCAGAAGAGCGGCGCCACGGTCCTGCTGACGGTCACCGACTTCCTCGGCACCGACTACGTCGAGATGCTCGCGCCCCACCGCGCTGAGCTTCCCGCCCTCCAGCACGTGGTCGTCGTCCGCGGCCACGCCGGTCGCGGCACGATCGCCTGGTCCGACTTCATCGGCCGGGGCCAGAAGGTCGAGACAGACGACGTGGACGCCCGTGTCGCCGCCGTCACGGCCGACGACGTGTCCGACATCCTGTTCACGTCGGGCACGACGGGCCGGCCCAAGGGCGCCATGTGCACGCACAGCCAGTGCCTGCGCGCCTACGCGGACTGGGCCGACGTGGTGGGCCTGCGGGCCGGTGACCGCTACCTGATCGTCAACCCCTTCTTCCACGCCTTCGGCTACAAGGCCGGGATCGTCGCCTCGCTCATCACCGGCGCCACGATCCTGCCCCACGCCGTCTTCGACGCCGCGGCCGTGTTCGAACGCATCCCGGCCGACCGCATCTCCATGCTGCCGGCGCCCCCGGCGCTGTACCAGACCCTCCTCCACCACCCCGAGCTCGACAAGCACGACATGTCGTCGCTGCGGCTGGCCGTCACCGGCGCCGCCGTCATCCCCGTCGAGTTGGTGAAGCAGATGCGCGATGTGCTCGGCTTCGAGACCGTCATCACCGGCTACGGGCTCACCGAGGCGTGCGGGATCGCCACCATGTGCCGCCACGACGACGACCCCGAGACGATCGCCACGACGTCGGGCCGGGCCATCCCCGGCATCGAGGTCGAAGTCGTCGACGACGAAGGCAAAGAGGTGGTCCGCGGCGACGCGGGCGAGATCGTCGTGCGGGGCTACAACGTCATGCTCGGCTACCTCGACGAGCCGTCCGAGACGGCGGCCACCATCGACGACGACGGCTGGCTGCACACCGGCGACATCGGCGTCATGGACGACCGCGGCTACGTCAAGATCACCGACCGCAAGAAGGACGTCTTCATCGTCGGGGGCTTCAACGCCTATCCGGCCGAGATCGAGAACGCCCTGCTGGCCCACGGCGACATCGCCCAGGTGGCCGTCGTGGGGATCCCCGACGAGCGCCTCGGCGAGGTCGGCGCCGCCTTCGTCGTCCCGAAGCCCGGCAAGACGATTGACGCCGACGGCCTCATCGCCTGGTGTCGCGAGCGCATGGCCAACTTCAAGGTCCCTCGCCGCGTCGAGGTCGTCGACTCGCTGCCCCTCAACGCGTCGGGCAAGGTCCTCAAGTACCAGTTGCGCGACCAGCTGGCGGCACGCGCCACATAGCCATGGATCTTCGTTTCTCCGACGAGGACGAGGCATTTCGGCGCGAGGTCCGGGACTACCTCGAGACCAACCTCACCGGTGAGTTCGCCGAGGCCCGCGGCCTCGGCGGGCCCGGCCGGGAGGAGAACGAAGGCTTCGACGTCCGTCTGGCGTGGGAGCGTCACCTGGCCGCCGACGGCTGGACGTGCATCGGCTGGCCCAAGGAGTACGGGGGCCGAGCGGCGACGCTGACCCAGCAGGTCGTCTTCCACGAGGAGTACGCCCGGGCCCAGGCGCCGGCGCGCGTCGGGATCTTCGGTGAGGGCCTCCTCGGGCCGACGATCATCGCCTTCGGCACCGACGAGCAACGCCGGCGGTTCCTGCCGCCCATCGTGAACGCCACCGAGCTGTGGTGCCAGGGCTACTCCGAGCCCGACGCCGGCTCCGACCTGGCCAACCTGAAGACGGTCGCCGAGCGCGACGGCGACGAGTGGGTGATCAGCGGCCAGAAGGTGTGGACGTCCCTCGCCCACTGGGCCGACTGGATCTTCGTGCTGTGCCGCACCGACCGCTCGGCGCCTCGCCACCGCGGCATCTCCTACCTGCTGTGCCCGATGCGCCAGCCCGGCATCGAGATCCGGCCCATCACCCAGATCAGCGGCAAGCAGGAGTTCAACGAGGTCTTCTTCGACGGCGCCCGCACGCCGGCCGACAACGTGGTCGGCGAGGTCAACGGCGGGTGGCGGGCCGCCATGGGCACGTTGGCGTTCGAGCGGGGGACCCTCTACTTCGGCCAGCAGATCGGCTTCGAGCGGGAGTTCGCGGAGATCGTCGACGCGGCCAGGAAGAACGGCGCCATCGACGACCCGGTGGTGCGCGACCGCCTGGTGCAGGCGTGGACGGGCCTGCGGGTGATGCGCTTCCACAACCTGCGCACGCTGCGCGACGGCGAGCCGGGGCCGGAGGCGTCGGTCAACAAGCTGTTCTGGTCGCAGTGGCACCGTTCGCTGGGCGAGCTGGCCATGGACGTGCAGGGCATGGGCGCCACGCTGCAGGACGCGCCGCTGCAGTGGATGTTCCTGTTCAGCAGGGCCGACACCATCTACGCCGGGGCGAGCGAGATCCAGCGCAACATCATCGGGGAGCGGGCGCTTGGTCTCCCATCGGAGCCGAAGCCGGCGTGAGCTCCAACGCGCCGCCGCCGTATCCGGTCGGTCACGGGCTCCTGGAGGGCAAGACGGTGTTGGTCACGGCCGCGGCGGGGACCGGCATCGGCTTCGCCACCGCCAAGCGCTGCGTCGAGGAAGGGGCCACGGTCGCCATCGCCGACAAGCACGCGCGCCGGCTGGCCGAGTCGGCCGAGGAGCTCGGTGGCGTCGTGTCGGTGCCGTGTGACGTGACCGTCGAGTCCGACGTGCAGGCCATGTTCGAGCACGTCGTCGGCGAGCTCGGCCGCCTCGACGTCCTCGTCAACAACGCCGGCCTGGGCGGCACGGCCACGATCGTCGACATGGCCGACGAGCAGTGGGACGCAGTCCTCGACGTCACCCTCAACGGCACGTTCCGCTGTACGCGGGCGGCCCTGCGGCTCATGGTCCCGAGGCAGTCGGGCGTGATCGTGAACAACGCCTCGGTGCTCGGGTGGCGGGCCCAGGTCGGCCAGGCCCACTACGCGGCGGCCAAGGCGGGCGTGATGGCGCTCACGCGGTGCGCAGCCATCGAAGCCGCACCGGCCGGCGTGCGCGTCAACGCCGTGTCCCCCAGCCTGGCCATGCACCCGTTCCTGTCCAAGGCCATCGACCAGCAGACGCTCGACGAGCTCGTCACCCGGGAGGCGTTCGGGCGCCCGGCCGAGCCGTGGGAGGTGGCCAACGTGATCGTGTTCCTGGCCAGCGACTAC
>CADDZP010000027.1 GCA_902812475.1 Actinomycetota bacterium
GCCCCGCCCCGCGCCCCTGCGGCCGATCCCGGCCACGCAGACGGCGCGTGTGCACGTGGTGGCCCCCAACGGGTTCAACGACGCCCAGGAGATCGGGGACAAGCTGAAAGCGAACCAGCCCGTCATCGTCAACCTGCAGGCGGTGGACCGAGATCTGGCCCGCAGGCTCATCGACTTCGCCAGCGGCCTCGCCTACGGTCTCGGCGGACAGATGGAGCGGGTGGCCGACCAGGTCTTCCTGCTCACACCTACCAACGTCGAGGTCTCAGCCGAGGAGAAGCGTCGTCTCCAGGAGCGCGGCCTCTACCGCTCCTGACCCTTGTCACATCCCCTCTCCTGGCTCCTGCAGGCGTACATCGTCGTCATCTTCGTGCGCGTCGTGCTCAGTTGGTTCCCGATCTCGCCCGACTCGGCGCTGGCGTCGGTGTACCGCATCGTGTACGCCCTCACCGAGCCCGTGCTCGGTCCCATCCGTCGTGTGATGCCCGGCGTGGGCGTGGGCGGCATGGGTCTCGACCTCTCGCCGATCATCGTCCTGCTGGTGCTCGAGATCATCCTCATCCCCATCGTGCGCGGCGCCGGCCTCTGATCGGCGATCTGCGGGGTCCTTCAACCCGCACAACCCGGGCGTTAGCATCGACTGCATGGAGCTGACGCCTCAGCAGCTCACCGACGTCGAGTTCAGCGAGCAGTGGCGGGGCTACAACCGCGACCAGGTCGACGACTTCATCGAACGGGTGGCCCAGGCCGTCTCGACGCTGCAAGAGCGGCTGAAGAAGATGACCGAGCGGGCCGTGCGCGCCGAGCAGCGGGCCAAGGGAGGCAGCGAATCCGACGTTGCCGCCCGGCGCGCCCTCGTGCTGGCACAGCGCACGGCCGACGCCACCGTCGCCGAAGCCAAAGACACCGCAGCGCGCATCGTGGCCCAGGCCCAGGAGGAGGCGCGGGCGATCCTCCTCGCTGCCGAGGCAGCCAACGAAACGCTTCCCGCCGCCGAACCCACGGCGCGCGCCCAGATCGTCGACCTCGAAGTCACCCGTTCCCGGTTGCAGGCCGACGTGGCCGCCCTCGAGGCCCACGTCACCGAGCGCCGCGTCCGCATCAAGGATCTGCTCGACGAACTGCAACGCCGCGTCGACGACGGCTTCCAGGGCCAGATCGTGCACTGGCAGTCCGACGGCGACGACGATGTCGATGGCGAATTCGACGACGAGTTCGTTGACGACACGACGGTCGAGCCAGACGTCGACACCGAGAGGGTGTCCTTCGACGCACCGGGCGCGAACGTCGACGCGCCGAGCGCCGACCTCACGCCTGCACCGTCGTTGTCGGAACCTCCTGACGAGGCCTTAACGGCGAGCGATGTCGACGAGCCCGAAGAGGATCTGGCCGCGGACGAGCCGCTGCCCGATTTCTCTGCCCTTTCGGAGCGCGACGTCGATGACGACACATTCTTCGCCCATCTTCGAGGCGAACTCGACCACGACGCGCCGCTGGGTCCTCGTGAGGACGCACACGGGCTCGCTCGCTCACGCGAAGAGGCGGCCACGGCGGTCGCCGAGGCGCCCAGGCTCTACGATCAAGCGGACTCGGAAGGGCGGAAGTTCGGGCGCCGAAAGCGCCGTCAACGTCGACAGGACTGAGACGGGGCTGATTCGCAGGCCGCCCCTGCATTCCGCTTAAGATTCCGGCGCTTTGCACTCAACCAATGGGATGGTGACGTCGTGGTCCTCGTGAGCTTCCTGCTCGTGCTGGCCGCCGCGGTGACGCTCGTCATCGGCTTGCTCAACTCGGGCCTGGGGCTCATCTACGTGTCGATCGGCTGCAGCGTGGCCGCGGGAATTGTGCTGGCGCTGGCCGTCGTGCGCAGCCGTCCCGAGCGCGCCGCTGCTCCCGCCGCCGGCAACGAGCGCCTTCGGGCCCTCGAGGAAGAAGAGGCGCCGACCGTCACGGTCGTCCCCAGCCGTGGACGCGGGCGGGGCGCTGCCGAGGAGAGAGAGGAGGAAGAGGCGGAGGTCGGTGCCGGCGAGGACGGCGAAGGGGTCTTCCCGATCGCCGACTACGACGACCTCAAGGTTGGCGAGATCGTCTCACTGCTTCCCGAGCTCGACGAAGACGAACTCGAGATGGTGCGCGAGCGCGAGGAGGGCGGCAAGAACCGCACGACGATCCTCACGCGGGTCGACGCACTCGTGGGCGCCGGGGCCACCACCGGCGGCCGCGAAGACTGGGACGTCGGCGACAGCCACTGGGGCGACGCAGGGCGGGCCGAACAGGGCGAGGAAGAAGAAGAACCGGGCGAGATCTTCCCGATCGCCGACTACGACGAGCTCAAGGCCAACGAGGTCGTATCGCTCCTTCCCGAGCTCGACGACGACGAGCTCGAGCAAGTGCGCGAGCGCGAGGAACGGGGCGCGGCCCGCACGACGGTCCTGAACCGCATCGACCAGCTCCTCGGCGTCGAGTCGCCGCCGGCCAAGAAGGCGCCGGCCAAGAAGGCGCCGGCCAAGAAGAAGGCGGCGGCCAAGAAGACGGCCGCCAAGAAGAGCGCGGGGAGGCGTTCGACGGCGAAGAAGTCGAGCGCCAAGAAGTCCACCGCCAAGCGCTCGACCGCCAAGAAGCGTTGAGGCGCCGCTAGCGAACGCGCTCGACGACGGCGCGGGCGGGCTCGCCGTCGATCTCGACGCCGACACCGTCGCCCACTGCGCCCGCTTCCAGCTTGAGTGCGAGAACCTCGCTGGCGATCCATTCATGGTGGGCGTCGATGGCGGCGGCGACGCGCGGTGCGCTTCCCACGTCGACCCTGATCTCGACCCGGTCGGTGATGGCCAGGCCGACGTCCTTGCGGACCTGATTGAGCGCCCGCACCAGCTCCCGCGCCGTGCCCTCCACGCGCAGGCTCTCGTCGAGCTCGAGGTCGAGGGCCACAGCCCACGCCCCCTCGCTGGCGAGGGCGAAGTCGCCGTGCTCCTCGGCGCGGAACTCGACGTCGTCGGGGCCCAGGCGCTCGCCCGCCACTTCGAGCCAACCCTGCTCGTCCAAGGCCGCCTTGAGCGCTGATCCATCGGCCTCGGCCAGGGCCTTCTTGACGTCGTTGACACGCGGACCCAGCCGCGGGCCCAGGACGCGGAAGTTCGGAACCGCCGTCCACGACACCAGGTCGGCCAGGCTCTCGACGTCCTGCAGGTCCTTGACGTTGAGCTCGTCGCGAATCTGCTCACGCACCTCGGCCGGGAGCTCCACGTTGGCCGGGTGCACGAGCAGGGCCCGCTTGAGGGGCTGGCGGGTGCGGACCTTGGCGTCGGTGCGGGCGGCCCGCCCCAGCCCCACCAGCTGGCGGGCGGCGGCCATCTCCGTCGCCAGCGCCTCGTCGGGCGGGGCGGACGCCGTCGGCCAGCTCGACGCGTGCACGGAAAGCTCGCCCGTCAGGCGCACGTAGACGTCGTCGGCCAGGTGCGGGGTGAACGGCGCCAGCAGCTGGGCGGCCGTGAGCAGGCAGCGGTAGAGGGTGGCGTAGGCGGCGGTGTCCGACGCGTCCCAGAAGCGGGGACGGGAGCGGCGCACGTACCAGTTGGACAGGTCGTCGATGAACCGGGCGGTCTCGGTGGCCGCCGTGAGGGCGTCGAAGCCGTCGAAGGCTTCGGTGGCGGCCAGCACGGTCTCGTCGAGGCGGGAGAGGATCCACCGGTCGAGGACGTGGGTAGGGGCGGGGTCGTGGCCGGTGGTGGTCCACCCCTCGATGTCGGCGTAGGTGGCGAAGAAGGAGAAGACGTTCCAGAAGGTGAGGAGCGTCTTGCGCGTGGTCTCCCGGATGCCGTCCTCGTAGACGCGGCGACTCGACCAAGGAGAGCCGGCGGAGAAGAAGTACCAGCGCAGGGCGTCGGCGCCCTGGCTCTCGAAGACGTCCCACGGGTTGATGACGTTGCCCCGCGACTTCGACATCTTCTGACCGTCCTGGTCGACGATGAGGCCGAGGCAGACGACGTTGCGGTACGGCGTGGTGCCGAAGACGAGGGTGTTGGCGGCGAGCAGCGAATAGAACCAGCCCCGGGTCTGGTCGATGGCCTCGCAGATGAAGTCGGCCGGGAAGTCGACGGGCTCCTCTTCCATGCCCATGTAGTGGTGCTGGGCCGAGGGCATGGATCCGGAGTCGAACCAGGCGTCGATGACGGGCGCCACCCGGTGCGCCCCCTTTCCGCAGCCCTCCGCCGGGCAGGTGATCACCACCTCGTCGACGTGGGGCCGGTGGAGATCGAGGTCGCTGAGGTCGCGACCCGCGAGATCGGCCAGCTCGCGGACCGAGCTGACGCATGTGTCGTGACCGTCGGGGCAGCGCCAGATCGGCAACGGCGTGCCCCAGTATCGGTCGCGGCTGAGAGCCCAGTCGACGTTGTTCTCGAGCCAGTCACCGAAGCGCCCGTGCTTGATGTACTCGGGGTGCCAACCGATGCGCTCATTCTCACGGAGCAGGTCGGCGCGGCGCTCTGCCGTGCGCACGAACCAAGAGGTCTTGGCCCAGTAGATGAGCGGCGTGCCGCACCGCCAGCAGTGCGGATAGGAGTGCAGGTACGGCTCCTCGCGGACGAGCAGCCCGCGGCTGCGCAGGTCGTCGACGATCTCGGGGTCGGCGCCCTTGACGAAGCGGCCCTGCCACGGGGGCACGTCGGCGGAGAAGGTCCCGTCGGCGCCGACAGGATTGAGGACGGGCAGGCCTTCCTTCTGGCCGACGTCCATGTCGTCGGCGCCGAAGGCCGGCGCCATGTGGACGATGCCCGAGCCCTCCTCGGTGCTGACGAAGTCGGCGGGCACGACCCGCAGGCCGCGGTCGTCGATGGGCAGGAAGTCGAACGGCCGCTGGTAGCGCAGGCCGACGAGGTCGCCGCCGCGGAGGTGCTCGACGATGTCGGCCCCCTCGGGTGCCCGGGCCGCGGCCATCACCAGGTCGCGCTGGGCCGGGTCGTCGGAGCGCACGCGCACGTAATCGATGTCGGGGCCGACGGCGGCGGCCACGTTGGAGATCAGTGTCCACGGGGTGGTGGTCCACACGAGGAGGTCGAAGTCGCGGGCTTCCACGGGGAAGCGGACGAACACCGAAAGGTCGGTGACGTCTTGGTACGCGCCGGGCTGGCCGAGCTCGTGCGAGGAGAGCGCCGTCCCGCAACGGGCGCAGTACGGCGACACGCGGAAGCCCTCGTAGAGGAGGCCGCTGTTCCAGAGCTGGCCCAGCATCCACCACACCGACTCGACGTAGGTGTTGTCGAGGGTCCAGTAGGCGTCCTTGGTGTCGATCCACACGCCGGCTCGCTCGGTCAGCGACTCGAAGTCGGAGACGTAGCGGCGCACCGAGGCGCGGCAGCGCTCGTTGAAGGCGGCGATGCCGAACGCCTCGATCTCGTGCTTGTTGGAGATCCCCAGCTCCTTCTCGACCTCGATCTCGACGGGCAGCCCGTGGCAGTCCCAGCCTCCCTTGCGGGGGACGTCGTGCCCGCGCATGGTCTGGTAGCGGATGAAGAGGTCCTTGAAGGCTCGCGGCCAGACGTGGTGCAGGCCCGGGCGGGCGTTGGCCGTCGGCGGGCCCTCGTAGAAGACCCAACGAGGCGATCCGGCCCGCAGCCGTACGACCTGGCCCAGCACGTCCTGGCTCTTCCACCGGTGCAGGGTGCGGTGTTCCAGGGCGACGAGGTCCAGCTGCGAATCCACGGGACCGAACGTCAAGGGTGCGCCGCCTTCGGCGGCTGCCCCTGCCGGGGACTGCTGCAACATTGGTTCGCTCGCTGTTGCTCGCTCACGTAAGCAACAGTAGGACAGGGCCGAGATACCCCAACCCGTGTGGTACAGTCCCGCACCCTTTAGCCGGAGCCGGGTGGTCCGTCCATGCCGACGCGCACGACCGCGAAGAAGAAGCAAGGCCGAGGTCAGGCAGCCGCCGCCGCGTCCGCATCCCGCAAGACGATGAAGAAGTCGACGTCCAAGGCCACGACGCGGGGCACGAAGACGACGACGACCGCCCGGCGTGCGGCGACGACAAAGACGACAGCCAAGACGACGAAGACGACCAAGAAGGCTGCTCCGGCACGGAGCGCCCTTGCCACGAAGAAGGCGACGAAGACGACCACCAAGAAGCCTGCCAAGTCGGTCGTGAAGACCGCGGCCAAACCGGCAGCCAAGACGCCGACGCGACCGGTCAAGAAGACCGTGCGGCCCGAGGACAAGAAGTTCCTGGCCGAGCAGCGCGCGCTCCTGCTGGCCGAGCGCGAGACGTACACCCAGCAGGCTGAGAACCTGCGTGCCGAGGCCGATCAACTGGCCGAGGACATGGAGCCGGGCGACATCCAGTTCGACGAGGAGTCCGGCGAGGGCGGGACGATGAACGTCGAGCGCGAGCGGGACTTGGCCCTGAGCGCCCAGGCCCAGGCTGCGGTCGAGGAGATCGATCGGGCCCTGGCCAAGATCGACACCGGCACCTACGGCCTGTGCGAGCAGTGCGGCCAGCCCATTCCCAAGGCCCGCCTCAAGGCCCTCCCGTACGCCTCCCTGTGCGTCGCTTGCAAGAGCGGGGGCCTGTCGCGCCGCTGAGCGGACGGGGGCGGCGGTACGCCCTCGTCGGGGGCCTTGCCGCCGCCGTCGTCCTGGCCGACCAGCTCACCAAGCTCTGGGCCGTCGACCGGTTGTCGCGCGGTCCCGTTACCATCGTGGGACCCATCCGGTTCGCCCTGACCCACAACAGCGGCGGCGCGTTCGGCTTCGGCTCGGGCGTCGTGCCCGTCGTCGTCCTGTCGGTCGTGGCGCTGGTCGTCGTCCTGTTCGTCGTGGGGCGTTCGGTCGACCGTACGGCCGTCGCCGTCGCCCTCGGCTTGGTGCTGGGCGGGGCGCTGGGCAACCTCGGTGACCGCCTGTTCCGATCGCCCGGCTTTGGCCGCGGGTCGGTCGTCGACTTCGTCGACCTGCGTTGGTGGCCCGTCTTCAACGTCGCCGACGCGGCCATCACGATCGGGTGCCTGCTCCTCGTTCTCGTGAGCGTCGCCCGGACGCCCGCCCGCTCGCCGGCGTGAACGAGACCGTGCCCCGCGCCCTCGACGGCGAGCGGGTCGACAGGGTCGTCGCCTTCATGACCGGTCTGCCCCGCTCCGAGGTCGCCGAACTGGTGTCCGGCGGACGCGTGCGGGTCGGCGGGGCGGCGGTGACGACTCGGTCCCGACGCGTGATCGAGGGCGACGTCGTCGAGGTCGACGTGCCCGAGGGCTCGGTCGCGGGCCTCGTCGGTGACGCGTCGGTCGACGTGCCGGTCGTGCACGTCGATGACCAGGTGATCGTCGTCGACAAACCTGCCGGACTCGTCGTCCACCCCGGCGCCGGCCAGCGCTCGGGGACCCTCGTCCACGGCCTGCTCCATCGATTCCCGGACCTCGCCGGCGTCGGCGCTCCGGAACGTCCGGGCATCGTCCACCGCCTGGACAAGGGCACGTCGGGCCTGCTGGTCGTCGCCCGCACCCCGGAGGCGCTCGCCGACCTGCAGGCGCAACTGAAGGCCCGGGACGTCGAGCGTCGCTATCTGACCCTCGTGCTGGGCGAGGTGAGCGAGGGCACGGGCGTTGTCGATGCTCCGGTCGGACGCTCGACCCGCCAGCCGACACGCATGGCCGTCACGGCGCGCGGACGCCCGGCCCGAACCCGCTACGAGGTCGTCGAGCGCTATACCGACCCGGTGCCTGCCACCCTCCTGGAGTGCCGGCTGGAGAGCGGTCGTACCCACCAGGTACGCGTCCACTTGGCGGCCATCGGTCACCCCGTGGCTGGCGACACCCGCTACGGTCGTGGTGACGCTCTGGCTATGAATCGTCCGTTCTTGCACGCCCACGAGCTCGCCTTCGACCACCCCGCCGACGGGGGTCGTCGCCGGTTCACGTCGCCGTTGCCCGCAGACCTGGAGCAGGTTCGTGAGCGTCTCCACTGACCCCACGCCGCGCATCAAGCGCGAGCACATCGTGTGGATGGCCGCCGGACTGGTGATCGTGCTGCTCGGCGTCGGCGTGGCCGTGCTGCTCGCCAAGCGGAACACCGACAACAAGCAGGCCGCCGAGCTGCTGGGCCAGCAGACGAGCGGCGGGGCCGTCGTCTCCATCGGGCCCCTGGATGGGACGGCGCTCAGCGACTACCTCCCGCCTCGGCGCAGCGCCCTCGACAAGGCGACGGGGGAGCGGGCTGCGGTGGTGTCCTTCGACCACTACATGACTGAGGCGGAAGCGCGCTCGGCCGTGGGCCAGCTGCAGGTTGTCGCCTTGCTCGCCGCTGCGCCGGGGGCGGCGCCTTCGGTCGTGAACGGCGACATGGCGTCGTGGGCCCAGCAGCAGCGGGCCGCGACGACACAAGAGCGGGACGCCGACCAGGAGCTCCTCAGGAACGGCGTCGACGATCCCGACTTCAAGACCTTCTACACGCAGGAGGTCGCGCGGCTGAACCGCGTGTTGGCGGGCATCGACCCCAACGGCAGGGTGGTGTTCGGCGCGGCCGTCAAGGGACCGGCAACCGAGCTCCAGGCGCTGGCAAAGAAGGCGGGCGTCCGCCTCGTCGACGTGGCGCCGTCGGCCAAGGTCACGCCCGACACCGAGTACCGCGGCATCCGCCCCGAGCAGACGATCACCGTCAACCAGCACGACCCGCGGCCCTTCTAGCTCGACCGGGACACCACCTGTCGGCGGGACCGGGCGCTCTCGCGTCTCGGCTCAGGTGAAGATCGGTGTCGTCGAGCGAAGGCCCTGGGCCCGAGCGGCGATGTCGGCCAACGTGAACGAGTCGAGATGCTCACGCATGTGGGCTCCGACGTCGGCCCAGACCGTGAGCAGCACGCACTGACCTTCGTGGTCGCAGGCGCCGTTTTGGTGCGGCTCGCCGAAGTCGCCCGCTGCGATCGGCCCGTCGACGGCGCTCACGATCTGGCCGAGCGTGATCTCTGACGGGTCCCTCGCCAAGACATAGCCGCCGCCGACGCCTCGCTTGGAACGGACGAGCCCGGCACCCTTGAGAGCGAGAAGGATCTGCTCCAGGTAGGGCTGGGGGAGGCCGGTGCGCTCTGCGATGTCACGCACCGATGTGGGCCGTTCGGCGTCGTCATGGAGGGCCAACGACAGAAGCGCTCGGCTCGCGTAGTCGCCCCGCGTGGACACCTTCACGGGCGTCATCGTACCTGGGCCTTGGGCCATCACTTAGGGAGGCGTGTGTCGTACGGTGAGACACGTGGCCGACACACCGGCGCCCGTGATCCCCGCCTACGGCGGCGCCTGCATCGACGGCATCATGCGCGCCCTGCTCGACCGCAAGTGGGCGACGCCCTCGTGGCTCCCGCAGCCCGCGGCCGACGGCCGCCAGGTCGTCCTGCTCACCCTCGACGGGCTGGGGTGGGAGCAGCTGTGTGCCCGCTCGAAGCTGGCGCCCACATTGACGTCGATGACGGGGGGGCCCATCACGACGGTCGCGCCGTCCACTACGGCAACGGCGCTCACGTCGCTGACGACGGGCGAGCCGCCCGCTCGACACGGCGTCGTCGGTTATCGCGTGCGCGTGGGCGGCAACGACGTCCTCAACGTCCTCCGCTGGCGGGTTCCGAGTGGCGACGCCCGCCAGCTCGTCCCCCCGGGAGAGTTCCAGGGCATCGAACCGTTTGAGGGCATCCGCCCGCCGGTGGTCACGCGCGCCGAGTTCAGTGAGACGGGCTTCACCGGCGCCCACCTGGCCGGCGTCCGACTCTACGGCTGGCGCATGCCGTCGACGGTCGTCACGTCGGTCCGGCAGCTGCTGCGGGACGGCGAGCCGTTCGTCTACGCCTACTACGACGGCATCGACAAGGTCGCACACGAATACGGCATCGGCGAGGCCTACGACGACGAGCTGGTCTTCACCGACCGGCTCGTCGCCGACGTGATGAGCGTGCTGCCGCCGGGCGCGGCACTGGTGGTCACGTCCGACCACGGCCAGGTCGACGTCGGCGACAACGTGGTCGCCCTCGCCCCGGAGGTGATGGACGTGGCGGCCCTGCTCTCGGGCGAGGGCCGGTTCCGGTGGCTGCACTCCAAGCCCGGCCTCCACGGTCGGCTGGTCGAGGCGGCCCGCGGGCTCTACGGGGAGCAGGCGTGGGTGCGGGAGCGAGACGAGGCCGTGGCCGAGGGCTGGTTCGGGGGGCTGCTCTCGTCGGACGCCGCCACTCGGCTGGGCGACGTGGTGCTGGCGCCCCACGAACCGGTGGCCTACCTCGACCCAGCCGACGTCGGGGAGGTCAAGCTGCGGTCACGGCACGGCTCGTTGACGTCGGCCGAGATGCTGGTGCCGCTGTTGGCTGGCGCCGGCTGAAACGGGGCAGGATCGAGCCATGTCCGACCAGTCCCAGCCGCAGCCCGCTGTCGCCCAGACCGACTCCGGTCTGGTCGTTGTGACCAACCCCGACCAGCAAGCGGACGGCGAGAACCCAGAGGCCAAGGCCAGTGTCGAGGAGCCCGCCAAGGTCATGCGCATCGGCGCCATGGTGCGCCAGTTGCTCGAAGAGGTTCGCCAGGCGCCGCTCGACGAGGCAGGTCGGGCCCGCCTGCGGGAGATCTACGAGCTCTCGGTCAAAGAGCTGGCCGAAGGCTTGTCGCCGGAGCTGCGCGACGAGCTGGCCCAGTTCGCACTGCCGTTCGAGACCGACTCGCCGAGCGAGGCCGAGCTTCGCATCGCCCAGGCCCAGCTCGTCGGCTGGCTCGAGGGCTTGTTCCACGGCATCCAGGCCACCCTGTTCGCCCAACAGATGGCAGCGCGAGCGCAGCTGGAGGAGCTCCAGCGCCGCGGCCTCCCTCCGGGAGCGCACCCCGGACAAGGCGCCGTCGACCGGCCAGGCACCTACCTCTAGGAGCGCCCGGGCAGCTCCGACGGGCCGACGTTGGTGTCCAGCCACTTCAGGAGCGGCTTGGCGGCGCGCAGGAGTTGGACGACGCGGTCCTTGGCCTTCGCCGTGCCCAGCCAGGACCCGGCGGGCCACTGCTTCCAGTAGATGAGGCCCTTCTGGCGGAGGAGTTCGATGCGGGGATGGTCCTTGGGGTAGCCCTTGGGCGCCGTCTTGAGAACGTCGTGGGCCGAAACCTCGATGCCGTCGTCCCTCGCCTTCTCGACCATCCGGGCAAGAGCCTTCCCCGTCTTGTCGTTTGCGACAGCGGCCCGGTACCGCTCGAGCTGGTCGGGCATGAGCATGTAGTAGCCGGATCCGGCACCCAGTCCCTCCGACGAGAGCGAGACGTAGCCCCCGTTCGACAGCGTCGCCGCGATGTTCGTCTTGTACGGCGCCTTGTCCTTGCTGAAGCGGACGTCCCGGTAGGGACGGAAGACCTTGCCTTCGCCGAACTCCTTCTTGAGCTCCGCAAGCAGTTCCTCCATCGGGGCCTTGACCAGCTTGTCGTAGTCGCCCTTGTGGTCCTGCCAGTACGCCTTCGAGTTGTCCGCCTCCAGGCCCTCGAAGAACTCGATGGCCTCCGCCTGCCAGCCGTTGAACGCCATAGCGGGCAGCGTAGGACTCGGAAAGTTCCGTTGAAGCGGGCACCCGACCGGGCTACCCTCAAGAATCACATCCGTGTAACTCGTCCACAGGCCCCTGTGGACGTCCTGTGGAAGCGGAGGTTCGGTCTGTGGGAGGTGCGAGCGGCGGCGGCGACTCGTTCACCCATCTCCATCTGCACACGGAGTTCTCGATGCTCGACGGGGCGGCCCGGGTCAAGGAGGTCATCGCCGCCGCAGCCGAGGACGGTCAGCCCGCGATCGGCATCACCGACCATGGGAACATGTACGGCGTCCTCGACTTCTACAAGGAGGCGCGGGCCCAGGGCATCAAGCCCATCATCGGCACCGAGGCGTACCAGGCGGGCGACTCCCGGTTCGAGCGCCCGGCCCGCCGCGGGCGCGTCGACGACACGGGCGGCGACAGCGACGAGGGGCAGAAGCTCTATTACCACCTGACCCTGCTGGCCGAGAACAACACCGGCTACAGGAACCTCATGAAGCTCTCGTCGGAGAGCTACCTGACCGGTTATTTCTACAAAGCCCGCTGTGACTGGGAGCTGCTCGAGCGCCACCACGAGGGATTGATCGCCACCACCGGGTGCTTGGGCGGCGTCGTGCTCCAAGCCCTTCTCCGAGGTGAGGACGAGCGGGCCCTCAAGCTGGCCGGGCGGCTCCAGGACATCTTCGGGCGCGACAACCTCTTCGTCGAGTTGCAGGACCACGGGCTCGAGAAGCAGAAGCGCACGAACCCCAAGCTGCTCGACATCGCCAAGCGCCTGAGCGCCCCGCTGCTGGCAACCAACGACAGCCACTACACGCACAAGGAGCACGCCGTCGCCCACGACGCCCTGCTGTGTGTGCAGACGGGCTCGGCCATCGACGATCCCAAGCGCTTCAAGTTCGAGAGCGACGAGCACTACCTGAAGTCGGCGGCCGAGATGCGCGCACTGTTCGGCGAGCTGCCCGACGCATGCGACAACACGCTCTGGATCGCCGAGCGCGCCAACGTCGAGATCGAGTTCGGGAAGCCCGAGCTCCCTCGCTTCGACATCCCGGCCGGCTTCGCCACCGAGGACGAGTACCTCCGTCATCTGACCTACGAAGGCGCCCGGCAGCGCTATGGATCGTCGCTCGCCACCGAGGTCACCTCCCGGCTCGACTACGAGCTGGGTGTGATCGCCGACATGGGCTTCTCGGCCTACTTCCTCGTCGTCTGGGACCTCATCCGCTACGCCCGCGAGCGCGGCATCAGGGTGGGCCCGGGCCGGGGGTCAGCCGCAGGCTGCTGCGTCGCCTACTGCCTCCGCATCGTCGATCTCGACCCCATCCGCTACGACCTGCTGTTCGAGCGCTTCCTGAACCCCGGCCGCAAGCAGATGCCCGACGTCGACATGGACTTCGACGAGCGCTACCGCGGCGACATGATCCGCTACGCGGCCGACAAGTACGGCTGGGACCACGTGGCCCAGATCATCACGTTCTCGACGATCAAGGCTCGGGCTGCCGTGCGCGATGCCTCGCGCGTGCTCGGCTTCCCACCGATGCTGGGCGACCGCATCGCCAAGCTGATGCCGCCGCTCGTGATGGGGCGCGACACGCCGCTGCACGCCTGTCTGGAGAAGACCCCGGGCCACGAGGACGGCTACCGCAACGCCCATGAGCTGCGCCAGCTCTACGAGACCGACCCCGACGCCAAGAAGGTCATCGACGTGGCATTGGGGCTGGAGAACCTGCGTCGCCAGGACAGCATCCACGCCGCCGCTGTCGTCATCACTCGCGAACCGCTGACGGAGTATCTGCCCATCCAGCGCAAGCCGGAGAACGGCAAAGACCCGTCCGAGGCGCCCATCGTCACCCAGTACGAGATGCACGGCGTCGAGGAGCTCGGCCTCCTCAAGATGGACTTCCTCGGCCTGCGCAACCTCACCGTGATCGAACGGGCCCTCGACCTCATCGAGGAGTCGAGAGGCGAGCGCCTCGACATCGACAATGTGCCCCTCGACGACGAGAAGACGTTGAAGATGCTCCGCGACGGCGAGTCGATGGGGGTCTTCCAGCTCGAGGGCGGACCCATGCGCGCCCTCATGCGCTCGCTCGCCCCCACGTCCTTCGACGACGTCGCCGCCCTCGTCGCCCTGTACCGCCCAGGCCCGATGAAGGCCAACATGCACAACGACTACGCCGACCGCAAGAACGGCCGCCAGCAGATCTCCTATCTGCACCCCGACCTCGAAGAGCTCCTGGCCGACACCCAGGGGCTCATGATCTACCAGGAGAGCGTGATGCGAGTCGCCCAGAAGTTCGCGGGCTATTCGCTGGAAGAGGCCGACAACCTCCGGAAGGCGTGCTTCCCCGCGGGCACGCTCATGCTCACGAAGAAGCGTGGATACGTCCCGATCGAGAAGGTCATGAGCATGAGTGATCGACGTGTTCAGGTGATCGACGAAACGTCGTGTACCACGCACTTCGAGCCCGTCCGCAAAGTTTGGTCTACCGGCGTGAAGCCCGTATTCCGGCTGACGACCGCGACGGGATACGCAATCGAGGCCACGAAGGACCACCCCTTCCTCGTCGAAGAGGAATGGACGCAGCTACAAGACATGAATCCCGGTGACCTGGTGGCTGTCGCTGCACGGACGTCGACCGATGGTGGCAGCCACGTCACTATGGCGGAGGTCGACCTCGCCGCTCTCATGATTTCCGAGGGATACACGCCCGACATTGACCATGGTCACCACGCGACAGCGCACTTCTGCAATAGCGATCCTGAGCTTCTCGACGCTTTCCGCGCCGCCTTCAACGACTATTTCGGCTACCCCCACGAACGTTCCGAAACGATCGCCGGGGTCACGCGGCTCGAGCTCGAGGCCGCCGAGTCGCGTGGCCTGAAGGCTCTTGTCGGCGGCTTCGCTCTTGCGGAGGGTAAGGAGATCCCGCGGCGGTACGTAAACGCTCCGCGGGAGAAGGTCGAACGATTCCTCGGTCTCTATTTCTGTGCCGGTGGCTGGGCCGACCGCAGCGGCGCCCACTTCGGCTCCAAGAGCAAGGCTGTGTGCCTCGCGCTCAAGCGCATGCTGCTGCGCTGCGGGATAGTGTCCAACCTGCTGAGCCGGGAGATCGAAGGCCACGGCACCCACTGGATGCTCTCCATGGCCGACAAGGGTCAGGCCAAGCAATTCGCACAGGTCGTCGGTCCTCACCTGACCGAGGCAAAGGCGGCCAAGATCGACCGCTGGCTCATTGAACGGGGTGATCGGCGTAGCGCCACGAACATCGGAATCCCCGCTTCGTTCCTCGCTGCCGAGCTAGAGCGACGGCAGAAGGTGACCGGAAGGTCGAAGCGTCAGCTGGGCGTCGATTGCGGCGGTTACACGTCGTCGAAGGTCCTTCACCGCGAGACGCTGAACGGACTGCTCTTCTCCGAACGCATCGAGAATCTCCGCAGCGGTGATCTGGTCTGGGACACCGTCCGCTCGATCGAATACGTCGGGGAGCGAGAGTGCTTCGACTTCGAGATGGAGAACAGGAATCGTCCGTGGGCGGTAGTCGAGGACTTTCTCGTTCACAACTGCGGCAAGAAGATCCGGTCGCTGATTGCGGCCGAACGCGAGAAGTTCATCGCCGGATGCGTGGAGAACGGCTACGGCGAGGGCATCGGAACGAAGCTCTTCGACATCATCGAGCCGTTTGCCGATTACGCCTTCAACAAGAGCCACTCGTACGGCTACGGCTTCGTCGCCTACCAGACCGCCTTCCTGAAAGCCCACTATCCCGTCGAGTACCTGGCCGCGCTTCTGACCAGTGTCAAGGACGACAAGGACAAGACCGCGGTCTACCTGGCCGAGTGCCGCAACCTCGGGATCAACGTCCTGGTGCCCGACGTCAACGTGTCGCAGTCGGACTTCATCGCCCGCGACGACACGATCCCCTTCGGCTTGTCCGCCATCCGCAACGTCGGTGAGGGGCTCGTGGCCAAGATCGTCGAGGAGCGCGAGGCCAACGGGTCCTTCGTCGACTTCTACGACTTCTGCGAGCGGGTCGATCCCATGGTCCTCAACAAGCGGACCGTCGAGTCGCTCATCAAGGGCGGGGCCTTCGACAGCCTGGGCCACCCCCGCAAGGGCCTGCTGATCGTCTTCGAGCAGATCGTCGACGCCATCCTGGCCCGGCGTCGGGAGAAAGAGCTCGGGATCATGAACCTCTTCGGCGACATCGAGTCGCCGGACGGCGGCGGGCCCATGCACGACGAGCGTGTCCGCATCCCCGACGACGAGTTCGACAAGAGCCAGCGCCTCGCCTTCGAGAAGGAGATGCTCGGCCTCTATGTCAGCGACCACCCGTTGATGGGGGTCCAGGGAGCCCTGAGCAAGCACACGGACTGCTCGATCAGCGGCCTGCGGGAGCTCCGGGACGGCGAGACCCGTTGGGTCGGCGGCGTCGTCACCGCCCTCCAGCGGAAGTACACCAAGCGCGGTGAGCTCATGGCGACGTTCGTGCTCGAGGACCTGGAGGCGGCCATGGAGGTCATGGTCTTCCCTCGGACCATGCACGAGTACGGGCCCCTGCTCGACGACGACGCCATCGTCTGCGTCAAGGGCCGTCTCGACCTGCGTGAGGAGCCGGCGAAGATGATCTGCCTCGAACTGAGGCGCCCCGAGCTCGTGGCCGACCGCAACAGCGCCGTGCACGTCAACCTCCCCGCGAACCGGGTGACGGGCAGCCTGATCGAGGACCTGAAAAAGATGCTGCTCGAGCACAGCGGCACCGCGCCCGTGTTTCTGCACCTGGGAGAGAAGGTGCTACGGCTCCCCGACGCCTTCAACGTCGACGCCACCAACGGGCTGATCCCGGAGTTGCGGGTCCTGCTCGGTCCCAACGGCCTCCTGAGCTGACGGCCCGGCCTGGGGGATTCGCCGCTCGTCCCGATTATCCTGGTGGGGCCAGCAGCGTTTCCGGGAGAGCAGAGCGGTATGGCGATCGTCGTTGACACGAAGGACTGCACGGCGCTGAGCGACGCCGAGCTCGGCGAGATGGCTGACATCTCCGCCGACGGGCCCGCCGGCTACGACGTCGGGCTCTTGTCCAAGCAGCGGGAGGAATGGGTGCTCATCACCCTGGCCCGCGAGGGCAACAAGTTGTGCGGGTTCTCGTTCTGCACCCTCGAGCGCATCGGCGGCACGCCTTCGGTTCTGGTCGGTCTGGCATCGGTGAAGCGCAACGGCAAGCGCGACGCCGTCCTCAAGGCCATCGTGAACGACCAGCTGCGCCGGGCCGTGCTCGCCTTCCCCGACGAGGACGTCCTCGTGGGGACGCGGCTCCTCGACCCTGCCGGCTTCCAGGCCTTCAAGGGCCTCGAGGAAGTCGTGCCCCGCCCCGGACACAAGGCGTCCGGTGAGGAGCGAGCGTGGGGGCGCCGGCTGGCGAAGCGCTTCGGTGCCGAAGGCCGAATCGACGACCGCACGTTCGTGCTCAGCGGCGACGGCAACACGCCGCCCGCCCTCGACTTCGAGAGCGCCAAGCCCGACGGCATCAGTGCCGAGGTCGCCGGCTTGTTCAAGACCTTCAAGAAGGGCCGTGGCGACTCGCTCGTGACCTTCGGCTGGGCCATGGCCGAGGACCTCGTCGCCCGGGCCAACGGGAAATAGCGCGGCGAGGCGCCGGCTGCGTCGGCATCCATTGCTGTTTCGGCGAACGAAGCTCGCTGACGCTCGCCGTTCGCCGAGGCTCCTCGCGGCGCTCGGAGCCGCTCGCTAGCGGCGGGGCAGGACCGCCACGACTGCCTTGTAGCAGTAGCCCTGGACGGGCGCCGTCAGGGCGACCAGCAGGCGGTCGGGTGGATGCCCGAGGAGGAGGCGGAGCTCGCGCTCGCCGCAGCGCTCCCGGAGACCGGCCTCGAGGGCGGCCAGCAGCCGGCGGTCGCGCAGGTACAGCTCGTGGAACACGTGCTGCCAGATGAAGCGGCAGACGTAGCCGCCCGGGGCGCGGGCGATGCCGACCTCGTCCGGCTCGATCAGCGACACCGAGGGGCGATCGCCTTCGAGCGTCCAGTAGGGGATGGCGTTGGCGGCGATGCCGAGCAACGGGGGCCGGGG